>CAIZLI010000203.1 GCA_903933765.1 uncultured Bacteroidota bacterium | reverse complement strand
CATTGATGACGCTATATAATTCCCCTCGTTTAAATTGGTTGTTTGACATATAGTTAGTTATGCAACTATTATAAAAGTACAACGATTTTAAGGATTCTACCAAATTTTTACCCTTTAACTTTGCCAAATGGAGTATCTATTGGATTGGGCTGTTGTTATCTTAACGATCATGTATGCTATTGTTTTAATGGCTTACCGATTTTGGTTTGGCAAAATGGGTGTTTTTCAATTAAATCAAATTGAACAAGTGAGGCCCGAACAGTCAGCCACCCAATTCACCGTGATCATCCCTGCGCGAAACGAGGCTGCCAATATCAAAGCCTGTGTGGATAGTATTTTGAATCAGGATTATCCTGCTGCTGCTTTTGAAATTATTGTAATTGATGATTTTTCTGAAGACGATACCGCGTTTATTGTACATGCTTTAAGCCAACAATATCCTCAACTGCGTTTATTGAAACTAGCAGATCATTGCAAAGAAGGAGAGACCTTGGCATATAAAAAGAAGGCGATAGAAATTGCAGTGGCGCAAGCAAAAGGGGATTGGATATTGACCACCGATGCAGATTGTATCGTACCTCCAAGATGGTTGCATTTATACAATGCGTATATCCATCAACACCAACCTTGTTTTGTAGCGGCGCCTGTGATGTTCATTAAAACAGCAGGTATTTTAAATCAATTTCAAGTATTAGATTTTTTAGCATTACAAGGGATCACGGCTGCTGCAGTGGGCGCTGGTAAACACTCTATGAGCAATGGGGCAAATTTAGGTTTTGAGAAAGCAGCATTTATTGCAGTGGGTGGATATCAAGGTGTAGACCATATTGCAAGTGGGGATGATATGTTTTTAATGCATAAAATGAAACAGACTTTGCATAAACCTGTTGGTTATTTATTTCATCCCGATGCGATTGTGTTGACGGCTGCAATGGATACTTGGAAAGGGTTTATCATGCAAAGAATTCGTTGGGCGAGCAAAGCAAGATACTATGATGATCATTCTATTACCATGGTCTTGACACTAGTGTATTTTTTTAATTTGAGTTTTATATGTTTGGCATTGATGGGAAGTTTGAGTACCCTTTTAATTGCACTGGCTTTTAAAACCTTTTTTGAATTATTTTTCTTGGATCCGGTGGCTAAATTTTTTCAGCTGCAGCCGGAACTCAAATACTTTGTTTTCTACCAACCGATCCATATTGTCTACAATATCGCTGCGGGCCTATTTGGACAGCTAAAAACCTATTCCTGGAAGGGCAGAAAGGTGAAATAAGCGGCTTTTAGGTAAGAAACGAGCTATTTTTAGTAATTTTGCCTCCTAATATTTGACTATGTCTACTGAAACAATACTTCCTCAAGCGGCTACTTTAACAGCTAAAGATTTTGCGACAGACCAAGAAGTGCGCTGGTGCCCTGGCTGTGGTGACTATTCTATTTTAGCGCAGGTTCAAAAAGTGATGCCAACCATTGGTGTCCCTAAGGAGAATATTGTGATCATTAGTGGGATTGGTTGTAGCAGTCGTTTCCCTTATTATATGAACACTTTTGGGATGCATTCCATTCACGGTCGTGCCACTGCGATTGCAAGTGGGTTAAAAGCTTCTCGTCCAGAATTAAGTGTGTGGATCGTAGCAGGTGATGGAGATGCTTTAAGTATTGGTGGTAACCATACCATTCATATGCTAAGAAGAAATTTTGATGTGAATTTTTTAGTGTTCAATAATCAGATCTATGGTTTAACCAAAGGTCAGTACTCTCCAACTTCTGAATTAAATAAAATCACTAAGAGTACCCCAATGGGTAGCATTGACCATCCTTTTAATCCTGCTGCTTTGGCATTGGGTGCGGATGCAAGTTTTATTGCGCGTAGTATGGATCGTGATCCAAAACATTTACAAGCCATGATCACGCGTGCACAACAACACAAAGGATCTTCTTTCTTAGAGATTTATCAGAACTGTAATATTTTTAATGATGGTGCTTTTGAGGTGTTCACCGAGAAAGCTTCTAAGCCTTTACATGCTTTATTTGTAGAGCAAGGAAAGCCATTGACTTTTGGTGCAAATAATGAAATGGGTATTCGTTTTGATGGATTACGTCCAGAAGTGGTGACCCTAGGTGACAAGTACAGTGCAGATGATTTATGGATCCACGATGAAAAAGATTTTTATAAAGCACAAGTTTTAGTGCGTTTGTTTGATAATCCTAGTGAAGTAGCTGCTTATTTCCCTCGTCCTTTTGGTGTGTTCTATACGGCTGATCGTCCATGTTACGAAGACATGATGGCCTTGCAAGTAGAGGAAGCGATGACCAGCAAAGGCATGGGAGATTTAGATAAATTAATTCGTGGTAAAGAGACTTGGGAGATTTTATAAATCGATATAATTTCTTTTAAGGGCTGTCATTACCATGGCGGTCCTTTGTTTTACTGCTAACTTTTTAAAGATCCGATCTCTATAGCCATAAATGGTATATACACTTTTTTGCAAGTGCGCCGCAATTTCTTCGTAACTATAATCCTTGGTACAAGCTTGTATGAATTGTACTTCATTTGCTGTCAAAGGATTTTTATTGTAATTCAATGCTCTGATATCAATGCCTTGCAATACATTTTTTGTAATGAGCTTGCATTTGTCTGCAGATAAATTAAATTTCGTTTTTCTTTGTACACATTGTTTTAAATCAATCATGGGCTCGTCTGTGAAAAAAATACCATTGAGTCCATGCTTCATGAGATAACAAATGGAATTGATATGCTTTTCGTTGGATTTTAATAAGATATAGGTATAACTATTAAGCGCACGAATGACTTGAATCAATTTGAGTAAACTTTGGTGTCCATAGTCGTCTGATAAAATACAGAGCGCAATCCTTTCCTTGGTGTTTTCCAAATAAGTTTGCATGGCTTGGATGGAGCCAGTTTCGTAAATGACTTTGCAATCTTCCTGTTGTTCGATATATGCTACCATTGCATTTCGAATCATTATTTTCTCTTCTAAGTAGATGATTGGAAACATACCTTTCGTTTACCAAATTAAAGCTAATTTTATAGGAATTAAATGGGTATTTATACCTATCAACTTTATGCTAATACAAATTCATCCCACACATCCTCAGCCTCGACAATTAGCGATGGTAGCTGATTGTCTTCAATCTGGCGGTATCATTGCTTATCCCACTGATACCATTTATGGATTAGGCTGTTCTATTTTTAAACAGGATGCAATTGAGAAAATTTGTGCCATAAAAAAAGTGGATCCTGAGAAAGCAAACCTTAGTTTTATTTGTGCCGACTTGAGTGATTTAAGTTTGTATGCAAAAAGTATTGACAATAGTTTATTTCGTATTTTAAAAAAAGCATTACCTGGGCCTTTCACTTTTATTTTACCTGCTAGTAAAGAAGTGCCTAAAATTTTACAGTCCAGAAAAAAAACCATTGGTCTTCGTATTCCTGATAATTTAATTGCGCTCTCTATCATCAAAACCTTGGGGCATCCAATTTTATCGGCGAGTTTCCCTGGGGATGAAGTAGAGGAATACACTGACCCTGAATTGATTCATGAAAACTGGGGTAAACAAATTGATATGGTGGTGGATGGTGGGATAGGAGGGATCAATCCTTCCACTGTGGTGGATTGCACGACGGACAATTATGAAATCATTCGCCAAGGTGCTGGTGTTTGGGATTATTAAGAACAAACAAGTATTTAACTGTAATCACTTGTCATAAAGGTTGTTGTATTTTGAGAATTCAATTAAGTCATCTAAATCTTGAAACTTTTTCGGTGTGCATCACAAAGGCCATGAAGGGCGATGGCTGCGCGATGCGCAGCGGTGCCGTATCCTTTGTTTTGATCCCATCCATACTGTGGGTACTTTTTATGCAACTCAATCATATAGGCATCACGTGCGGTTTTTGCAAGGATACTGGCAGCGGCTATATGGGCATATAGTCCATCGCCCTTAATGATGGTTTGGTGGGGAAGTTTTTTATAGGGATAAAAACGATTCCCATCTACCGCAATAAATTGAGGGCGTTTTTTTAATTGATCCAATGCTAGGTGCATACTTTTTATGCTCGCTTTTAAAATATTGATCTCATCAATTTGCGCGGGGGTCTGACTTCCAATGGCCCAAGCAATTGCTGCTTCTTTAATGATGGGCGCCAATGCCGCTCTTTGCTTTTCGCTTAATTTTTTACTATCATTGATCAAGGGATGGTAAAAATCCTTTGGCAATATGACCGCTGCTGCAAAGACCGGCCCGGCATAACACCCTCGGCCTGCTTCGTCGCAGCCGGCCTCTAGTTTGTCCGCTTGATAGTAATTAAGGAGTTTGGGCAATGCTATTTGTTTAGTAAGTTCAAATATATCAAAGTCAATTGAAACTAATGTAGGGATCCTTCTTCTATTTTGTTCAAGTTCTTAAGTAGATCCCTTTATTCTTTTTCACAAAGCAAAATCAATCTTAATCATGACTGCGATTCTTGCTTTTAAATCGATGTCCTTGTAGATTTACTTAGTAACTTTGTGTAATAAGTTAAGGGCTTAGGTCCTATATCATTTTGAGCTAGTTAGAAGTAAATTTATCTATGGAATTACAAGACAAAAAATCTCGCGCTGTTGCCAATTGGCTGATCCTTGGTGTGGCCATGACCATTGTGCAAATTGCACTAGGTGGTATTACGCGTTTAACCGGTAGCGGATTGTCTATTACAGAATGGGACGTAGTCACTGGTACCTTGCCTCCACTTAATCAAGCGGCATGGCAGGCCTTATTTGAAAAATATAAAACGACGCCTCAATTTCAATTATTGAATTTTGATTTTACGATAGATAATTTTAAGTTCATCTTTTTTTGGGAATGGTTCCACCGTTTGTGGGCACGTACCATTGGTTTAGTATTTGCTTTTGGATTTATTTATTTTATAGTCAAAAAATATTTTCAACCTGCAATGATTCGTCCTTTGGTGGTTTTATTTTTATTAGGGGCTCTGCAAGGTGCAATTGGTTGGATCATGGTTGCTAGCGGTTTAGAAGGAGATGCAGTGTATGTAAAACCAACTCGATTAGCATTACATTTTATTTTTGCATTGGGCTTACTATCCTATACTTATTGGTTTGCACTTTCATTAAAAGTAAAACCTGTTGAAAAAGCACATTTAAGCACAGAAGCGCAACAAAGTTTTAAAGGTTTTCGTGTTTGGGCTTGGGTGGTACTTGGGCTCTTGTTTTTTCAATTAATCTATGGCGCTTTAATGGCAGGACATAAAGCTGCAAACGTAGCAAGCACTTGGCCGACCATCAATGGGGAGTGGATTCCTACACATTTAATGGGTAAGGAAAGCTTCTTTTTAAATGCAATTGATAATACCACTTGGATTCATTTTGTGCATCGCGGCTTGGCGTACATTTTATTAGCAATCATTATTTATTGGGTGGCTCAAATGCGTAAAATTCAAGGGAATTTGTTTTGGAGTAATGTCAATAGGTTGCCTTTGTATTTTGTATTATTGCAAGTATTGCTTGGCGTGTTTTCTGTATTGACAAGTAAACATATTATTCCTGGCACCTGGGGAAATTTTGAGTGGATGGCACAATTACATCAATTGGTGGGAATGTTATTATTACTTTCAGTGGTGAATATCATTTATGCGACGAAGTCTGTCAGGGATACTGCGCAATAATGTTTAATTTTATTTTAAATATATTTTTATGAATAGAGATATTGCTGATATCCGCCGCGACTACCAATTAGCTTCTTTGGATGAAGCTACGAGCATGGAACATCCAATGGATCAATTCACCATTTGGTGGAACGATGCAGTTGAAAGCAATATTGACGAAGTGAATGCTTTTGTATTGTCTACTGTGAAAGCCAACGGCGCACCTGCTTCTCGTGTGGTTTTATTAAAGGGTTACACGCCAGAAGGTTTTGTATTTTTCACCAATTATGCGTCTGCCAAGGGATTGCAAGTAGATGCGCATCCGCATGTTGCGATGAACTTTTTCTGGAAAGAATTAGAGCGTCAAGTGCGCATTACAGGGACCATCAAAAAAGTGAGCAAAGAAGAAAGTGAAACCTATTTTCATTCAAGGCCCATTGGAAGTCAGCTGGGCGCATGGTCTTCACCACAAAGTAGAATCATTCCTGACAGGGAATTCTTAGAAGACCTTGTTGCAGAAAATACCGAAAAATTTAAAGATGGCATTATTCCATTGCCTCCAGATTGGGGTGGGTATATTATTCATCCTACTGAAATAGAATTCTGGCAGGGGCGTAGCTCTCGTTTACACGATCGCTTACAATACAGCCTGCACGACAATGGACATTGGGTGAAAGTACGATTAGCGCCTTAATTTATAATTTATCGTGACTCTATAACTTGAGGTTTCAATTTGAAACCTCAAGTTTGGAGTGTTTTCATTAACCTGGTTCTTTTTTTAATCTTAATTGCGCTACTTCTTACGACTTATTACTTTCTTTGCAGCAGCAACAATATTCACTGCATCCAATCCGTATTTAGTTAATAATTGATTCGGTGTTCCGCTCTCTCCAAATGTATCTTGTGTGCCAATGAATTCAACTGGTACTGGATAATGTCTTGCAGCTGCTTGTGCTACCACATCGCCCATACCGCCAATGACATTGTGTTCTTCGGCAGTCACTACGCAACCAGTTTTCTTTAAGCTATTGATAATCGCTGCTTCGTCAAATGGTTTGATGGTATGCAAGTTGATCACTTCTACACTAATGCCTTCTGCTTCTAATTGTTTTGCTGCTTCGATCGACTTCCATACTAAGTGTCCACATGCAACAATCGTCACATCTGTTCCTTCTGCTAATATTTGCGCCTTACCAATCACAAAATCAGATCCGTCTTCCTTAGTGAAGTTGGGCCATTTTGGGCGACCAAATCTTAAGTACACTGGGCCTTCATAACCTGCAATCATTTTTGTTGCAGCTTTTGTTTGGTTATAATCACATGGCACAATCACGGTCATGCCTGGTAACATTTTCATTAATCCAATATCTTCTAATATTTGATGTGTTGCGCCATCTTCTCCTAAAGTCAATCCTGCATGCGATGCACAAATTTTTACATTCTTATCTGAGTAGGCAACGCTTTGTCTAATTTGATCATACACACGTCCCGTGCTGAATCCAGCAAATGTAGTGGTATAAGGAATTCTTCCGCCAATGGTTAAGCCTGCTGCAATTCCAATCATATTGGCTTCTGCAATGCCTACTTCAATGAATCGCTCTGGTAGTTCTTTCATCAATGGTCCTAATTTAAAAGAACCAGCCAAGTCTGCAGTCAATACCACGACGTTTTTATTTTCTCTTGCGATTTCTAAAATACCATCTCCGAATCCTGCTCTTGTTTCTTTTTCGTTTTGAACTACGATATCTTTTGCGTTCATATTGTTAGGTTATACTTTGAAATAAATTATTTTTTTTAAACATTGAATTTTTATTTTCAATGCATTTGGTTTCTCCTAGTTTTCGAAGGTTGAATAGAAGTAGGGCGTCTTTGCTTCAAACTCTGCAGCACAAGTATCTACCATTTTATATACCCTGGTAATACCCAATGCTTTTCTTTTTTCATACACTTCGTCGTCAGATACATTGCCTTGTAATACTTTAGCTATTTGTAAATCACTAAAGCCATGCTTCTTTGCTTCTTTCAAGGTTTCAGTTGGTAAACTTGCAAGCTCATACTTCGCAATTTCTTTTTCGATATCACAGATGATTCTGATTTGGTATAAGAACCAATTGTCTATCCCTGTTGCAGCTGCAATCGATCTTACTGTGGAGCCTCCCATCAAGGCATCTTTGATTCTGAAGATACGATCCCATTTTGGTGTCTTGATATACTCCATCAATTCTTCATTCTTCATCAAGCTCTTACCATAATAGCCCAATCCTATTGCTTCGTTCTCTAAAGATTGACATGCTTTTTGAATCGCTTCTGTAAAGCTTCTTCCTATCGCCATCACTTCTCCTACACTCTTCATTTGTAATCCTAATGTATCGTTCGCACCTTTGAATTTATCAAAATTCCATCTTGGTACTTTTACAATCACATAATCCAATGCTGGTTCAAAATAAGCAGAAGT
>CAIZLI010000202.1 GCA_903933765.1 uncultured Bacteroidota bacterium | reverse complement strand
CTTTATTTATTTCTATCAATTCTATCTATAAGTTTTATCTATCAATATCAGGTATCACTAAATCAAGTGTACCCATACTTGCCATCAAATCCCCAATCTTACTTCCTGCTGCAATATGATTGAGTGCAGATAAGTTCGAAAATCCTGGAGACCTGAATTTAATTCTATGTGGCGTAGTACCACCTTCACTTACTACATACACGCCAAATTCACCTCTTGCTGTTTCTACTCTTGTATAAAATTCACCCTTAGGTAATTTCAATACATTTTTTGTTTTACCTACAAAATCTCCTTCTGGAATATTATCAATGAGTTGTTCAATAATGCGAATAGATTGATTCATTTCTTTCACGCGCACTATATAACGAGCAAATGAATCGCCAGCTGTTTCTAATACCTCATCAAACTCTACTTTATCGTATACTTCGTAAGGGTAAATTTTTCTGATATCACAACTTACACCACTGGCTCTTGCTACAGGGCCTGTGCAACCATAAGAAATAGCATCTTCTGCGCTTAATATTCCTACACCCTTGGTTCTGCTTTGGAAAATAATATTGTTGGTGACTAAATCTTCGTATTCTGTAACCTTAGATTTGAATTGTGTGATAAAGGCTTTTACTTTCTTTTGAAAATCGGGATGAATATCATACATCAATCCACCTGGTACGATATAGTTCATGGTTAATCTTGCACCGCAAGTATCTTCCATAATATCGGTGATCATTTCTCTTTCTCTGAAAGCATAAAAGAAAGGCGTGAAAGCGCCTAAGTCCATGGCCATCGCACCTAACCAAAGTTCATGTGAAGCAATACGTGTTAATTCACTTAAAATAACACGCACATATTTAGCGCGGTCTGGTACTTCAATAGCCATGCCTTTTTCAACGAGTAATGCGCAGCCTAAATTATTAATGTGAGATGATAAGTAATCCATTCTACTTGTCACATAAATAAATTGACGATAAGTTAAACTCTCGCACATTTTTTCAATAGAGCGGTGGATATACCCTAAATGTGGTTCAATTTTTTTAATGGTCTCTCCATTTAAAGTAACTACTAAATGAAGCACACCATGTGTGGCAGGGTGTTGAGGTCCCATATTAATGACTAGTTCGCCATCGGCACCTAATTCACTGGTATCTTTTAATATTTCAGTTTGATTGTACATCTGCCTATTATAATTTTATCATGTTGATAGGATCTTCAAAATCTTTTCTTAAAGGAAATCCTTTGAAGTCATCTTCTAGAATTAATTTTCTTAAGTCGGGGTGGTTGGTGAAGTTGACGCCAAACATTTCAAATACTTCACGCTCTAAAAATTCAGCGGTTCTCCAAATATCACAAACGGTTTCAATCACCGGTGTATCTCTATTTACATTCGCTTTGATAACAATACTTTGACGATGCGTGGTGGCAGATAAATGATACACCATGGTTAAATCTGTTTTAACATCTACGCAAGTCAAACAAATCAAATAATTCATTTGCATCTTGCCTGTTCT
>CAIZLI010000201.1 GCA_903933765.1 uncultured Bacteroidota bacterium | reverse complement strand
CAGTTCAGCCAAAAGACATGAAATACAGGTTCAATTGGAATGCACCAATTGTGACCTCTATGCACAATCCAAAAGTGATGTATCATGCTGCCAATGTATTGTTGAAAACGGTGAATGGTGGATTAAGTTGGGATGCAATTAGTCCAGACTTAACAAGAAATGACAAATCTAAGCAAGGCCCTGGTGGAGTTCCATTTACCAACGAAGGCGCTGGAGGTGAAAATTATAATACAATTTTTTATGTAAAAGAATCACCACTTGATCCTAATACTATTTATACAGGTAGTGATTGCGGATTGGTCAACGTAACTACAGACGGTGGTAAGACATGGACGAATATCACGCCTAAAGATTTAGAAGAGTGTCAAATAAATAGTATCGAAGCCTCTTCATTTGATAAAGGAGTTGTGTATATAAGTGCTACAAGGTATAAACTAAACGATTATGCATCTTATACTTATAAAACAACAGATAATGGTGTAACATGGACAAAAATAAATAATGGTGTTAAAGATGCTGATTTTATTAAAGTAATCAGAGAAGATAAAAAGTTTAAAAATATTTTATACGCTGGAAGTGAAAGAGGCTTTTATATTTCGAACGATGCAGGTAATTCTTGGTCTAATTTTCAATTAAATTTACCAATTGTTCCAGTGACTGATCTTATGATTAGAGACAATGATTTGGTTGCAGCGACCGCTGGTAGAGCATTTTGGATTTTAGATGATCTAAGTGCAGTGCAACAAAATGTACAATTCAATCATTATACTTCTGTTCAATTAATCATGCCAAAGCCAGCTTATAAATATGGTGCAGGAAATGGTTTGCCTGAGAAAAATGGAGAAGGACAAAATGCGCCAGATGGCGTCATCCTTGATTATTATTTACCAGAAACACTTAACGAGAAAGATACAGTTACATTAGAAATAACGGATGCGAAAGGTAAATTGATTAGAACATATAGTAATTTAAAGGACGAAAACTACAAAAAATATCCAGGTGGCCCTGCTCCAGAGACTTTACTTAACAATCAAAAAGGGCATAATCGTTTTTTATGGAATTTTAGAACAAATTCAGAAAGTCCTGACGTGAATGGTGTTTTTGTATTAGGAAGTTATGCAGGATATGCTGTTGCGCCTGGAATGTACCAGGCTAAATTAACCCTGCATCCATTTAACAACAGTTCTGCAAAGCAATCAAATAGTACAACTCTATCTGTGCTACCAAATCCATTTATAAAAGCTTCTCAAGAAAACTGGGACTTACAACAAAGTACACTTGCTACAATCAGTTCGAATATTAAGGAAGTGCATACTTCGGTTAATAATTTAAGAAAAATAAAAAAACAATTACAATATTATGCCGATATATTAGCCAGTCTTTCTGAAGCAAAATCAATTAAAGAAGAGGCAAATAGTATCATTGGTAAAATAGATGCTTGGGAATCAAATATTGTAGAAAGTAGGACACAAAATGGACAAGATGTGATCAATTGGCCAAGTAAATTAAATGTGGATTTCTTTTACCTTAAAGGTTTAATAGATATTAGTGATCCAGTTTTAACGAATGGAGTCAAAGTCAAATTAGCTGATTTGCAAAATGCTTGGGCTAAAGAAAAATTAAAATTAGATGCCATTTACGACGCTGTAAAAAACTTTAATAACCAATTTAAAAATGCAAATATCCCTGCTTTGCAATTGTAGCATACCGTTGCCAGAAAGGAGGAAGCTTTAGGTATTGAAAATATATTTAAAGCTTCCACTAATGGTTGCTTAATAGGATAATTAAAATAAAAAAATCATGCGACAATTCATGTTCTTATTCATGCTTTTGACTTCATTGTATGCCGAAGCACAAAAATCAATCCTACTTAAATGCGGTAAATTGTTAGATACTAAAACAGGTATTGTGTTAGAAAAACAATTTGTTTTACTCAACGGAAATAGGGTTGTCTCAGTTGGTCCAACTGCATTTAAAGCAGATAGCACAATCGATCTTTCTGATTATTTTGTGATGCCCGGTATGATTGATTGTCATACCCATGTGTTACTTCAGGGGGATATCACGCAAGAAGATTATGATGTACAAGTACTTAAAGAGTCAATTCCATATAGAACAATAAGAGGTGTAAAGTCTGCGGAGAGGGCCCTTATGAATGGATTTACAACCATTCGTGACTTAGGAACAGAAGGGGCAGGTTATGCAGATGTAGATATAAAAAAAGCGATTAATGCTGGTGTCATTCCTGGTCCAAGAATGTTTGTCGCCACCTTAGCAATTAACACAACAGGTCATTATCCAATTAAAACTTCAGAATATGCATGGGAATTAAAAATGCCAAAAGGAGTGCAAGAAATTACAGGCGCTGACGAAGCAAGAAGAGCAGTAAGAGAGCAGCTAGAACACGGTGCAGATTGGATAAAAATATACTCTGACAGAGGGTACATCAAACAACCAGACGGAAACTACAGGGCATTATCAAATTTTACACTAGAAGAAATGAATGCTATTGGTAGTGAAACAATAGGGAGTAGAAAAAATTTCGCCGCACATGCTATGACGAGAGACGGTATTATTGCTGCAGTAAATGCGGGGGCAAAATCTATTGAACATGGTTTAGGTATGGACGAGGAGAGTATGCAATTAATGGCTGCTAAAGGTGTTTTTTGGTGCCCAACATTATTTGTAAATGAATTTGTGGCAGAAGGCAGGGCTAAATTAGGCAGCCCAATCAATCTTATGTTTTCAAAGTCTATTCCCGAAACCTTTAAAAAAGCGGTCAAGTTAGGTGTGAAAATTGCATACGGAACAGATATTGGCGGGTATGATTGGAGTCTTCCACAAGCGAAAGATTTTTCCTATTTTGTATCATGGGGTTTAACACCAATACAAGCCATGCAAACAGCCACTGTTCATGCAGCAGAACTATTAGGACAAGTTGGTCAAATAGGTGAAATAAAAGCAGGTGCATTGGCAGATATCATTGCCTTAAAACAAGACCCTACTAAAAATATTGAAAGCTTACAAAACATCGATTGGATAATGAAGGATGGCAAAGTGTATAAGCAACATAAATAAGGGTATTTAAACGCTTTATTGGGAGGTTTAAAATCCTAAGCTTTGACTTAAATTGATTAATTTAAAGTATCAAAAATGATACGAATGAAAAATCAATTGAGTAAACTGCAATTTTTATTATTTAATTGCCTAAGCAGCTGTTTTTTATTTTTTTGTGTTTCCTTAAATGCACAATCAAATCAAATTGACCCAATTCAAAAATCAAGTCTGAATTTAAAAGGTTTATTAAGCAAAGTAGAAGTGCTTAGAGACCAATGGGGTATCAATCATATTTATGCACAAAATGAACATGACTTATTTTTTGCTCAAGGATATTGTGCAGTAAAAGATCGACTTTTTCAATTTGAAGTTTGGAGAAGACAAGCCACAGGCACAACTGCCGAAATTTTAGGAATAGGGGAATTAAAAAGAGACATCGGTACTCGATTATTTAAATATAGAGGAGACCTTAAAAAAGATTTAAATATTTACCATCCAAGAGGCGAGGCAATTATCAATGCATATGTGGAAGGTGTAAATGCCTATATAAATGAAGTGAATCAAGCGCCTAATAACTTACCTATTGAATTTAAGTTATTAAATATAACACCTAAAGCATGGACGCCCGAAGTAGTCATCTCAAGACACCAGGGTTTATTAGGAAACATCACGCAGGAACTAAATCTAGCACGTGCAGTCGCAAAGGTGGGTGAAAAAAAGGTAAAAGAGATTGTTTGGTTTCATCCTAAAGAGCCAAATCTAATAATGGATTCTTCAATTAATCCGGCTTTGTTAGATCAAGATATTTTAGCATTGTACAATGCATTCAGAAAAGAATTAATTTTTAAAAATAGTGGAGAGGGCAGTCAAGAAGAAGACCTTGTGATGCAGCTTTCAAACCTGCCCGAAAAAGATTTATTTCTTCAAAGTCAAGAAATGGAGGGAAGTAATAATTGGATCGTTGCAGGAAGTAAAACTGCAAGTGGTTATCCCATGTTAGCCAATGATCCACACAGAAAAATTGCTTTGCCGTCTTTGAGGTATATGGTTCATTTAGTGGCGCCAGGTTGGAATGTTATTGGAGCAGGTGAACCTGTGATACCTGGGGTTTCAATTGGGCATAATGAGTTTGGTGCATGGGGCTTGACTATTTTTGAAACGGATGGAGAAGACCTGTATGTGTATGATTTAAATAAAACTAATTTAAATCAATATTGGCATAAAGGTAAATGGGTTGATATGCGCAGTATTCAGGACTCAATTAAGGTTAAAAATAGTCCTACAGTGGCCGTTGAGCTCAAGTATTCATTACATGGTCCAATTACATGGATTGATTCTGTTCATTATAAAGCATATGCAGTCAAAGCAGCATGGATGGAGCCAGGTGGCGCGCCTTATCTTGCATCTTTAAGGATTGACCAAGCAACAGATTGGGAGCGTTTTAGAGAAGCCTGTTCGTTCAGTCATTTGCCTGGGGAGAATATGATCTGGGCCGATAAAAAAGGAAATATTGGCTGGCAAGCAGTTGGCATCGTACCCATAAGAAAACACTTCAGTGGTTATGTGCCTATACCAGGTGATGGAAGATATGAATGGGAGGGGTACTTGCCAATTAAAGATCGACCAAGTGCATTGAATCCTACAACTGGTTTTTTTGCAACAGCCAATCAAAATGTAACACCAGAGAATTATACAAGATGGGATGCGATAGGATATACATGGTCTGATGCCTATAGAGGGGACAGAATAAATAACGTACTTAGTACAAATAATAAAATTGATTTAGCGACAATGGCTGCTTTGCAAACAGACTATTTTTCGATTCCTGCAAGTAAGTTGGTTCCGATTTTGAAAGATCTTGCATTTAAAGATAGTACACTGATGAATGCGAAAAATCGTTTGAGTAATTGGGATTTTGTTTTAGATAAAAATAGCGTTGCTGCAGGTATTTATGTTGCTTGGGAAAAAGAGATCGCCTCCTTAATTACTAGTCAATTTATTCCTGCTACTGTCAAAAATTTTATTTCATTTCAAGTAACAAGTATTGTTCAAAGAATTGAGCATCCAGCAGATTATTTTGGGGAGGATGCAGTTGGGAAAAGAGATCAATTATTGATTAATGCATTAGAAAAAGCAGTTGCTTCTTTAAGTAAAAAGTT
>CAIZLI010000200.1 GCA_903933765.1 uncultured Bacteroidota bacterium | reverse complement strand
TAGGTTTTACCTTTACAATCTGAAAAAAGCAATTATGAACATAGGAAAAGAATTCGAAAAATACGCGATCAAACACAGAGGGATCGGAAGTAACAGTCTTCATCAATACCAAAATAGTGTGACCAATTTGACACCCTATATTATTGAGGAAAGACCAATGAACGTGGCAAGCATGGATGTGTTTAGCCGTTTGATGATGGATAGAATCATTTTCTTAGGCGAAGGCATCAATGACTATGTAGCCAATATTGTTACAGCGCAATTGCTTTTCCTAGAAAGTACAGACCGCACAAAGGATATTCAAATGTATATCAATAGCCCAGGCGGAAGCGTCTATGCTGGATTAGGTATATACGATACCATGCAATTTATTAGCCCAGATGTAGCTACCATTTGTACAGGTATGGCAGCAAGTATGGGTGCAATTTTATTATGCGCTGGTGTTGAAGGTAAAAGAACAGCATTAAGACATAGCAGAATCATGTTACACCAACCAAGTGGTGCCATTGGAGGACAAGCATCTGATATAGAAATTACCGCTAGAGAAATCAAGAAATTAAAACACGAACTATACGAAGTCATTGCCACACATACCCACAAGGATGTGGAATTGGTAGCTAAAGACTGTGATAGAGATTTTTGGATGACCGCTGCCGAAGGCAAGGCCTATGGATTGGTAGACGAGGTATTGTTAACCAACCCTAGAAAAGTAAAGAAATAATTATAATAATTTAAACTGTTTATATGATACTGACCAATCGTTTTTTAATGGAAGATGAGGAAGACCACAAAGAAGATAAAAAAGAAGACAATGCGCCATCCTTTTTGAATAAAAAAATGGAACAAATCTTTTTTGAAAAAAGATCAATCTATTTATGGGGCGTTGTAGACGATAAGTCTGCTAGAGATATTGTGACCAAACTTTTATTATTGGATGCAGATAAGCCAGGTGAACCAATCCATTTTTATATCAATAGCCCAGGTGGCGTGGTAACAAGTGGCATGGTGATGTTTGATACTATGAATTTAATTAAGAGTCCTGTGCATACCATTTGTATGGGCTTAGCGGCAAGCATGGGTTCGATCTTATTGAGCATGGGTGAGAAAGGTAAGCGTACTATTTTCCCACATGGTGAAGTGATGATACATCAACCAAGCTTGGGTGGCTATTTTCAAGCAACAAGTGCAGACATCGAAATTCAGGCAGAACAAATTAGAAAGACAAAAGAATTAGGTGCGCAAATTCTAGCTAAGAACTGTAATAAGTCAATGGAGCAAAATATGGCCGATTTTGACATAGACTACTGGATGAATGCCAAAGAAGCAGTTGAATACGGACTCGTAGATAAAATTGCAAAGAGTTTATAAAAAATTAGAACAATTAAAATGAGTAAAACAGAAAATATACAATGTTCTTTTTGTGGCCGAAGCAGAGCGGAGGTAAAAATCCTAATTGCTGGACAGGAAGGTCATATTTGCGAGCACTGTATTGAGCACGCTCATGAAGTTGTCAATAAAGAATTTCATCAAAAAAAGGAAGCTGGCAAAGCGGGTACCCTAAAAGTACAAAAGCCTATTGCCATCAAAAAATTCATGGACCAATACATCATTGGCCAAGATGAAGCAAAGAAAATACTATGTGTGGCAGTATACAATCACTTTAAACGCATCAACCTACCTAGCACCATCAAAGATGATGTAGAAATAGAAAAGAGCAATGTGATCATGATTGGTGAAACAGGTACAGGTAAAACATTACTTGCAAAAACAATTGCCAAGCTTTTAAATGTGCCATTCGCTATTGTGGATGCCACTGTCTTTACAGAAGCTGGCTATGTTGGAGAAGATGTAGAGAGCATGTTAACCCGTCTATTACAAAACTGCGACTATGATGTAGAAGCAGCGCAAAGAGGTATTGTGTATATAGATGAGATTGACAAAATAGCACGCAAAAGCGATAACGCTTCCATTACTCGTGATGTAAGTGGCGAAGGAGTGCAACAAGGTTTATTAAAAATGCTTGAGGGCACCGAAGTACTGGTACCACCACAGGGCGGAAGAAAGCATCCAGACCAAAAAATGATCAAAGTAGATACAAAAAATATTTTATTCATTTGTGGTGGCGCATTTGATGGCATTGATAAAATCATTGCAAGAAGAATCAATACCAATGCGATTGGATTTAGTGTAAACAAAGACGAACAAGAATTACAACGCAAAAATTTATTGCGCTTTGTCAATGCACAGGACATTAAAACTTTTGGTTTAATTCCAGAGATGCTAGGACGCTTACCGATAGTAACCCATTTAGAACCATTGGATGCAGCGACATTAAGAAGCATTTTGACAGAACCAAAGAATGCTTTGATTAAGCAATACACGCAATTATTTGCAATAGAAAATATCAAGTTAAAGATTGATCCAGAAGTATATGATTTCATCACCGCTAAGGCAATGGAATATAAATTAGGTGCTAGAGGATTAAGAAGTATCTGCGAGAGCTTGTTCACTCAAGCGATGTTTGAACTTCCGGGTACGGATACCAAAGAGTTTCATCTGACTTTAACTTATGCAAAAAACATGTTTGATAAAAGTAAAATAAGCGCTTTAAAAGTGGCTTAAACAAAAAAAATCACTTTAAAAATAAAATTATGCAAGAATTAATTGACCGTTTAGTTAAAGAAGCAGGTGTTACACCAGAACAAGCAAAGCAATCAATCGAAACTATTGCAGCTTTTGTGAAAGAAAAATTCCCAATGTTGGGTGGTGCTGTAAATCAAATTTTCAAGCACAAATAAGTTTGACTAACCATTTTGGTTCGTCATTGAACCAATCTGAATTAATCTAAATAAATCAATCTCTTTTAATCAATCTGAGTCAATCAATCTGAGTGTTGTGATTTAATTGTTGATCAATTTCATCTCAATCACGGGTCAATGACTCAGATTGGTTTTTTGTTTTAAGACCATCGCTTCTGATTCTGTGAGGTCAAACTGAATCACCATTTCTGACCAGGTCAACCTACCCTGCTTTTCTTTTCTAAGCTTTAAGATGGTCCAAACTGCCCTTTCATCAAATATCCCTAGTGCCATCCAATCCTCAAAGCGCATGGTTTGATAGGCCATCTTTTTGGATCTATTGGGTTGATACTTGAGATAAGGACGGATCATCTCAAAATCAAAAGCAGTAATACCATATACCTTCTTTAATCCTTGTATACTGGTAAATCCGCCTGTCCATTTTTGATATCTTAAAATCCGGTTGACTTTATAGGCTGGCAAACCAGTAATTTGAATCCACCGCGATGCATTGGTATTATTGATATCAATTTTCTCGGACGCATGCTTGCCCCATGATGCAAGCCTATTTTGTTTGTTGTAATTGGCAGCATCCATTGTTTGAATTCGAACCCATGGTAGCAAACTGTTTGCTTGCCTCTCAGACAAGCCATACCATTTTAATAGGTCTTCTTTTTTGTTAAACCTTCCTCCTTTCTCACGATAATGATAAAGTGTGGTCATTTGTTTTCTGGACAATCCCAGTTGGAATCCCTGAAGACTATCCAACAAATTTGGATCAAAATAAAAAAGGGCCTTAGGTTTGTTTTTAGTATTTGAAAAACGATCCGCATTCGAACTTGTAGCTGGCAATAAATAATGTAACAATAGACTTAAAGACAAAATACAACCAAGGACGATAATCCCTTTTTGCTCTTTTGATGTAAAAATGAAATAGGATTTCCAATCAAATTGCATGGCTATTTTTTACAAACCTATTTTGTATAGGCATACAAAATTTGCGTATAAATACTTGGATTTTCTATAGCGTGATCACCATCCCGTCATATGCCATCCCGATCCCTTTTGGTAAGCTTGGATCCACCTTTGCGTGTAAACCAATCTGATGGCTAAAATGCGTGAAATAAGTTTGAGGAATATTTAGAGACTGTGCCATTGCAATGGCTTCTGATAAGGTGAAATGTGTTGGATGCGACTGTGGACGTAATGCATTTAATATAAGTACTTTTGATCCTTTTATTTGCTCAATCGCTTCCTCAGAAATATAATTTGCATCCGTGATATAAGTAAAGTCTCCAATTCTAAAACCAAGTACAGGCATCTCGCGATGCATCACTTGTATTGGTGTCAATTGGATGTCCCCGATCTTAAAAGTCGTTTCATGATCAATGGTGTGCAATTGCATTTCTGGTAGTCCTGCATCCTTATTGGCTTCAAATGCATAATAAAAATCACGCTGAATAGCGACCTGTGTAATTGCATTTGCGTAAATAGGCATTGACTTACCCGAGAAGAAATTAAATGGTCTGATATCATCTAGTCCAGCATAATGGTCTCTATGTGGATGGGTGAAGACAACAGCGTCAATATGCGTTGTTTTTGTACGTAGCATTTGATACCTGAAATCTGGTGTTGTATCGATGATGATGCAGGTGGTCTCAGATTCAATTTTAATGCTAGTTCTTAATCGATTGTCTCTGGGATCATCCGAAGTACATACAGGACAAATGCATCCAATAAGGGGAACCCCAGTGCTGGTGCCTGATCCAAGAATGGTGATACGTAACAAGACTTGTTGGATTAAAATTTATGCTTCTGTCAATGAAATGCGCTTCACTTCCTCATATAATTTTTGAGAATCAAGCGTCAATTTATCAAAGTCGATTGTTAATTGGGGAATCAATTCAAGTAAAGTATTGATTCTTGCTTCCAAATTTAAAAACTTGTTCAAAACCACAATTTTTTTGAATTCAAGTAAACACCAGCCGCTCTGGAAATTACCACGCTCATAGCGAACTACATATTCAGATTCACCTAAAATATCTTCTAATTTATCTAAAGTGCCTTGTGTGATTTTCATAAAATTGGGCAGTTTTAAGTAGGGTTTTACTTCATTTAGCTGTGGAACAAAGATAGTTTTTTGGATCAGTAGCCATTTAAATAAAACGCAGGAGTTATTCACATTTCGTACCTTTGTCAACACATTTAGCCTATGGAATTTTTGACTCGAAAAATGATCAATGATCCAGTACATGGATTTATTACCATCAACGACCCGTTGATATTTGCCATTTTTAACCATGCTTCTTTTCAAAGATTAAGAAGGATACAACAAATGGCTTTAGCACAACTTGTCTATCCTGGCGCCGTGCATACAAGACTGCACCACTCTCTTGGTGCTTATCATTTGATGTGTATTGCCATCAATGAACTTAGAGACAAGGGTGTGGAGATTACCGCAGCAGAAGCGCAAGCAGCAAAAGCAGCCATTTTGATGCACGATATTGGCCATGGCCCCTATTCACATGCATTGGAAAATGTATTGTTAAAAGGGGTGCACCACGAGGCGCTTTCTTTAATGATCATGAATCAATTAAATGCAGATCCCAACCCTGCATTGAATGGTCAGTTAACCATGGCTATTCAGATTTTCACCAATCAATATCCAAAAACATTTTTACATCAACTCATCAGCGGACAGCTAGATGTAGACAGATTAGATTACTTGTCAAGAGATAGTTTCTTCACAGGTGTAAGTGAAGGCGTGGTTGGATATGAGCGCATTTTAAATATGCTGAATGTGAAGGACAATATTTTATTGGTCGAAGAAAAAGGCGTCAATAGTGTAGAGAAATTTTTAGTCTCTAGAATGTTAATGTATTGGCAAGTGTACCGTCATAAAACAGTCATAGCTGCCGAAAATATGTTGGTTAAAATTATCCAAAGAGCAAAACAATTGGCAAAAGCAAAAGACCCTTCCATTGCAACAGGTGGCATTTTAGATTATTTCTTATCCATTGAATTTACTTCCATTGAAGCAATTGATTTAACTGCCTATTGTAATTTAGATGATACAGATATTATGTTTGCTATTAAGAAATGGCAATCTCATTCAGATCCTATTTTATCTTTATTATGCAATCGATTATTAAATAGAAAAATCTACAAGTGTCAATTGCAATCTGAACCCATCACTGATACTGCATTAAGTCAAGCTTTAGCAGCAACAAAAGCTAGGTTCAATGTGGATGATGCCGATGCTGCTTTCCTATGTTTTAAAGGCGCAACTAGCAATACTTTATACAAGAATGACAGTGAGAATATCCATATTTTGCTAAAAAAGGGAGGAATTTCAACTATTTCGGAGGTACAGAACGCATTAATTGTCGAAAGTCTTTCTACCCCAGTTAAAAAATTTTACATTTGTTCATTGAACGAATAACCCCCAATTCAAATAAATAACGCAAGGTATGTTAGAATTTAGTGCCCAACAGATTGCAATGATGATTCAAGGTCAAGTAGAAGGTGACGCATCTGTGACTGTTCATAATTTTGGTAAAATTGAGGAAGCCACTGCTGGCCAAATCTCTTTTTTAGCCAACCCTAAATACGAAGCGTTTTTATACACAACGGCTGCTTCGATTATCATCATTGGTGCGCAACAACAATTGAAAGAAAAAATTAAAGCAACATTAATTAGAGTGCCAGATGCCTATGCCGCATTTGCAACTTTGCTTACAAAATACCAAGAACTAAAAACACAACAACTTGTGGGCATTCAAACGCCTTCCTTTATAGCACCAAGCGCTAAGATTGGTGCAAACCATTTTATTGCAGCTTTCGCTTATATCAACGAAGGTGCTACACTTGGTGACCATGTAAAAATATTTCCTAATGTAGTGATTGGAGAAAATGTTAGTATTGGCAACCATGTCACCATCCACCCGGGTGTAGTGATTTATGCAGATTGTGTGATTGGCAACCATGTCACCATACATAGTGGAACTATTATTGGAAGTGATGGATTTGGATTTGCACCTAAAGAAGATGGTAGTTTTCAAAAAGTACCACAACTTGGCAACGTCATAATTGAAGATGATGTTGAGATTGGTGCCAACACAACCATCGACAGAGCGACCATTGGATCAACCATCATTCGCAAAGGTGTTAAATTAGACAACCAAATTCAGATTGCACATAATGTAGAAATTGGTTCCAATTCGGTCATCGCTGCTCAAGTTGGTGTGAGTGGAAGTACAAAAATTGGAAAAAATGTGATGGTCGGAGGACAGGCAGGTTTTGCTGGTCATCTTACTATTGCAGATGGGATAAAAATTGCAGGAGGTGCTGGTGTAACAAAAACATTTACAACTGCAAATATGACCCTTGCGGGCTACCCAGCAATTGAGCAAAAACAAAGCTTAAGAAACCAGGTTTATGTCAAAAATCTCCCAGAATTGGAAAAAAGAGTCCAAGAACTCGAAATATTAGTACAACAACTGTCTAAAAAAGCCTAAATCAGCCGTATTTTTGCTTAAAATCAAGCTTTTAAATAAGCTATTCTAAACTCGTTACACATGGATCAACATTTCAATCCGGATAAACAACATACCTTATGTAAAAGTATTAGTATCAGTGGGACCGGATTACATACTGGCATTTTAGTAGATATGACTTTGCATCCTGCAAACCCGGGCTTTGGTATACAGTTCCAAAGGGTGGATTTACCAAACCAACCGGTGATCAAAGCGGATTGTGATTTAGTGACTGATACGAGTCGTGGAACAACTTTACAAGTGGGTGATGCCAAAGTGAGCACGGTAGAACATATCCTTGCTGCTTTAGTTGGTTTAGGTATTGACAATCTTTTGATTGAATTGAATGGACCAGAAATTCCTATTATGGATGGTAGCTCTGCTCCATTCATTGAAGCCATAGAAAAAGTGGGTGTACTAGAACAAGATGCTGCAAAAGCATGGTACAGCATTGATGAAAATATTTTTCACTATGACGAAGACAAACGTGTAGAGATGGTGGCATTGCCTGCATTGGATTATCAAATCACAACATTGATAGATTTTAATAGTCCTGTATTAGGAACGCAACATGCAGCACTAAAAACAATCAAGGATTTTAAATCGGAAATTTCACCTTGTAGAACTTTTTGTTTTTTACATGAATTAGAAACGCTTTTAGAGCATGATTTAATAAAAGGTGGCGATATCAATAATGCGATTGT
>CAIZLI010000199.1 GCA_903933765.1 uncultured Bacteroidota bacterium | reverse complement strand
TTGGAATCGATTTAGTCATCCACACCAAGAAGCAAAATTTAAACCTATAGAAGGCTTATTAACCATGTCCAAAGATGCTTGGCTCGAAATGGAAGAAACTAGTTTTAAAGCAAGGTTTAAACAATCTCCTTTACTAAGATCAAAATTAAATGGGATCAAAAGAAATATTGAATACTTAAAAGACCAAGGTCAATAACAACTGATAGACTTATTTTAATGCTGTATGATCCGATAAAATGCATGCTGTTAAATGTTGTAACTCTTCTTCCATTTTTGCGCCTAAGACTTTTTCATTAAGTAGCGTCTGAAATTTTTCCCAAGGATACCAATGAACGTGTTGTTCGAAAGACCAATGAATCACATAAGTCCCTTCTTTTAAAGGCAGCCATTCTATTTGAACTTTATAAGGCGCTTGACCTGTCGCCACCCAATTTAAAAGCACTGTACTATCGGTACTTGAAAGCATTTGAATTGTTTGGGTGCCTACTTGTGCGATACTATCCTGCACCATTACGGATTGGTCTTTCCAATCACTCATCCAACCTTTCCAAGCAGATAAATCTTTCACGCAATGTTGTATTTGAGATTTTGTTGCATTGACTTCTACCGCCCTGGATGTAATCACCATGGAAGGAAATAAGCTAGCTATGGCAGTGATTAAAATGCTAATCACTAAAACACTTATCAAAGCAAAACGGATTAGTTTCATGTTATTCCCATTTAAATATTTTAAATGCAGCAGCATACACGATCACAATCCAAACAAAAAGAATCGCAATCTCATTTCCTACCGAAAATAAATTTGCCCCCTCAAATGCAATTTCACGCATGGCATTGTTAAAATGCGTTAATGGTAAAATATTACAAAAGGGTTGCAGCCATTTAGGAAAGGCATCTATCGAAAAGAAAGTCCCAGCCAGTAAAAACTGAGGCAGGGTAATTAAATTCGCAAATGGAGGAATGGTACTTTCATTTTTTGCCACACCACTCACAATAAAACCAAAACCCATAAATAAAATCAATGCAATAAAACTAAGTGCCATGATATTCAAAAAAGTAATCCAACCATGCACCAATGTGAAGTTGAAAGCAAAATGACCAATACCAATAATGATCACCGCAGTCATCAATTGAAAAATGACCCTACTTAAAGCCTCACCTAAAATAATATACAAACGTCTAATAGGTGTGGCATAAAATCTTTTTAAAACCAATTGTTGTCTTAAATTAAAAAATAAAAAAGCCACGCCAAACACACCTGCACTTAATAAGGAAAATCCAAGCTGACCAGGCAAAATGAAATCGATTGTTCGATAGGTTCTTCCAGGTACTTCAATCACTTCGTTCTTTACCACTGCAATGGTAGGTGCATCTTTAAATTGAGTCGCATTGATATTGGCAATCACTGCATTTAAGATGGATTTGATTAATTGAATATTTTGCGGATTGGCAGCAGCCGAACTTGTTAATTGTATTTGATAAGGCTGACTAGGATTTTGCGTTGGCTGAATATCAATCAAAGCCGTGATTCTGCCCTTTGCCAATTCTGCATTCGTGGTGGCTTGATCGGCAGTTACAAATTTCAATCCTGCTAAGGATTTTATCTTGTCATACACTGCATTACTGGTATCCGCATTGGGTGCTAATGCGACTTTTACATTGATATTTCCGCCGCTACTCAAGAATCCAAAAACTAAAATGAAAATAAGCGGGAATGCAATACTAAAAATGACTGCAGATGGGCTTCTCAAGATAGAGCGCAGGCTTGCTCTTGAAATAGCAAGCATCGCTTTAATTTGACTATATGAATGCATGATACCTAGGGCTGTTTAACCACAAATATAGGCATTCGTGCTTGAGGGGCACCAACCATTTGTTGTACAGTTTTCAAATTTTGAAAAATCTGCCATTGGTTTGCACCTATTTCAGATTCAATTGATTTCACTTTTACATAATCTTTATAATCTTCAATTAAATCTTCTAAAAAGGATTTTGATTCTGGATATTGCTTAATGCTATAGCCTTTTAGTTTCGCCATTTTAGCTGCAGAAGCAAGGGCATCATTTAATGTACCAATTCTATCTACGAGTCCAACATTAATTGCATCCGAACCTAACCAAACGCGACCTTGCGCTATTGAATCCACATAGTCCATTGATTTTTTCCTGCCCTTCGCAACCCTAGATTTAAAGGTATGGTAGATACTGTCTACCCCAGATTGCAACATTTTTTGTTCCATCATATTCAGAGGTCTTGTCGCTGATGGTGCATCTGCATAAGGCGCAGTTTTAACGCCGTCAAAACTAATGCCTAATTTATTGTTCATGAATCCTGAAATATTTGGAATCACAGTAAACACACCTATAGAACCAGTAATGGTATTGGCATCTGCATAAATAGAATCAGCACCAGAGGCAATATAGTATCCACCAGAGGCAGCCACATCGCCCATACTTACAATCACTGGTATCTTCCCTTTAATCAATTCGATTTCTCTCCAGATAATATCACTTGCTAAGGCACTGCCTCCCGGAGAATTCACTCTTAAAACCAATGCATCAATCGATTCGTCTGCTCTAATTTTTTGAAGCAACATTCTAAAGTCATCACTTGCAATAGCATCCTTTACATTCTTACCCATCACAATATCTCCGTCTGCATACACGACAGCAATTTTGCCAGCACCAGTGCCTCTTAATGGCACCGACTTAGCATACTCTTTAACAGAAACAAATGGGATATCATTTTCTTTAATTCCTTTTAATTTTTTTGCAATGATTTTCTTCAATTGGTCATCATAGATTAATCCATCCACCAATCCATTTGATAAGGCATCTTGTGCGGATTGAATTTTTGCCTCGTTCGCCATTGCTTTCAACTTTTCAGGGGCGATTTGTCTTGCACTTGCTACTGAATTAATAAAATGATCGTAAAGTCCATTTAACCATACACCAGTTTGTTGCTTATTGGCATCCGACATTTTTGTATACCTAAAAGGCTCCGTAGCACTTTTGAACTTGCCCGCATAAAATACTTGCATTTCTACATCCAATTTATCCAACATCCCTTTTAAGAAAACTGTTTCCAATGAAAATCCGCTAAATTCCAATCCACCTTGTGGATGTGTGTAAATTTGATTGGCCACATTGCCAACCCAATAGCCTTTTTGAGAAATCGTTTCGCCGTATGCAAAAATGAATTTGTTGCTTTTTTTGAAATCAACCAAAGCTTTTCTAAGCTCCTCTGAACTTGCGTAGCCATTTGAATTTTGTTGACACTTGATGTAGATACCTTTAATATTTGAATCTTTTTTTGCATGTTGAATCAATCCAATCATAGTTGTTAAGCTTGGTATTTTCCCAGTACCCGGATTCATTAATTCAGTAAATGGATCTGATACTTCTTTTTCTGTGAAATTATCATTAAGATCGATCACTAAAACTGCATTGGTTGGAACAGTGACTGCTTCATCAGAAGAAAAAGCTGCAGCAAACCCAATTAATAGCATGAAGCCACCTATTGAAAAAACAAATAAAGCAAGTAATGCAGCGAAGAATGAACCAAAGAAGCTTTTCATAATAAAGATTGATTGTGAAGAAATCTAAAATAGCAAGAAAAAAATAAAGATTGCCTTGTAAAATTATGGATATTTGCGTTCATTTTCAGCATACTTCTATGAACCATGTATACCTCATGATAGGCGGCAATATTGGGAACCGTTTGGACAATTTAGAAAATGCTCGAAATAGCATTGAGCTAAGATGTGGCCCCATTCAAAAACAATCCTCCATCTTTGAAACTGAAGCATGGGGTATGAAAGACCAGCCTGCATTTTACAACCAAGCACTCTGCATTGAAACCACATTGAGTCCACAAGACTTAATGGCCATGCTCTTAGCTATAGAGGTGTCAATGGGTCGAGAAAGATTGATCCCCCTTGGACCTAGGACCATCGATTTGGATATCATTTATTTTAACCAAACAATTATGGAAGCACCTGGTTTGATTATTCCACATCCTAGACTAACACTACGCAACTTTGTTTTGGCACCATTGGTGGAGATTGCACCTGATTTTGAGCATCCTATCCTTAAAAAAACGAATTTTCAGCTCTACGAAGCCTCAATAGATACATCGGTTGTGTATAAAAAAACCGACCTATAAAGGATCCAGAACTTATCTTTGTCCGCAAGTATTAGAAGCATTATGAAGCATCATTTTATAGCAATTGAGGGGAATATTGGTGCAGGAAAGACGACTTTATCACAATTGCTTGCGCAACATTTTGATGCAAAGCTAGTATTAGAGGAATTCGCGGATAACCCTTTTTTGACAAAATTTTACGAGAACCCAAAGCAGTATGCCTTTCCTTTGGAGTTATTCTTTCTGGCAGAAAGATTCAAGCAACAACAAGAAATGGTTAAGTCCAACGACTTATTTCAAAATATCACTGTATCAGATTATATTTTTACCAAATGCTTGCTTTTTGCAAAAGTGAATTTGCCCGAGGAGGAATTTAGATTGTATCAAAAGATGTTCGATGTTTTTGTGCAACAATTGACCCCGCCGGATATTTTAATTTATTTACACGCCCCAGTGAATAAATTGCAAGGCAATATTAAAAAGCGGAATCGAAAATTCGAACAATCCATTCCCGACGAATACTTATTTAAACTACAAGAAACTTATACCAGCTATATCAAGCAACATAATATCAAAACTATTTTTGTGGATGCTAGTAATGCAGACTTTTTGTACAACGAAAAGCATTTAAAAGTCATTATAGACGCATTGGATAAAGATTTGGAAGAAGGTCAACATTATTTTACACTACCCTAAGTTCACCCCATTAATACTGTTATGGAGCAAAATGCACAACAACTAACCAAAGATCCATTTGCAGCTTTAAGGATACCTGAGTTTAGGAATTTAATGATTGGGCGTTTTTTATTTATCATGGGCTTAAGGATGATGGGCACATTGGTAGGCTGGTGGATTTATGAGTTAACCAACGAACCTTTTGCCATTGGTTTGATTGGTTTAGCTGAAGTGATTCCTGCTGTATCACTTGCTTTGTATGCTGGCCATGTGATTGATAAAAGCGAGAAAAGAAAAATCATTTTAAGAGGCGTTGCACTCTACTTTATTTGTGCAATTAGTTTATTACTCTTATCATCGGCCTATGGCAGAGCACATTTAGGCAACCTGCAAATAGCAATTGTGATCTATTTCGTGATCTTTTGTACTGGCGTCATTCGTTCATTTACAGGACCTGGTTTTGGAACCTTGGTGGGTGAAATAGTCCCAAAAAATTTATTACAAAATGCCACTACTTGGAGTCAAGGCATGTGGCTAAGCGCCTCTGTGGTAGGGCACGCAAGTGTTGGATTTATGATTGCAGGCTTTGGCATTCATGGCTCATTAATCCTTGTGGTCTCTTTGGTGGCAATTGGCTTTTTCTTTATACAAAAAATTACTGCAAAGCCTCCTCACCCAACCGTGGTGGAACAAAAACCGCTAGAGAGTGTGAAAGAAGGATTGCGTTTTGTTTTAAATACAAAAGAATTATTGGGCGCCTTATCATTGGATTTATTTGCAGTTCTTTTTGGTGGTGCAGTCGCAATGGTACCCGTATTTGCTAGAGATATCTTAAAAGTAGGTCCAATTGGTTTTGGCTGGCTCAATGCAGCGACTGATATTGGTGCGATGCTGATTATTATTCTCATTACATTGTACCCTGTTACACAAAAACAAGGAAAAAAATTATTGCTTGCAGTCGCCGGATTTGGTGTTTGTATCATTGTCTTTGCATTGTCTAAAATATTTTGGATCTCATTTGTCGCATTGTTAATGAGTGGTATTTTAGATGGATTTAGTATGATTGTTCGAGGTACCATTGTTCAGCTCAAAACACCGAGTCATATGCGTGGCAGGGTGATGTCGGTGAATTCTATGTTCATCAATAGTAGTAACGAATTAGGGCAATTCGAAAGTGGATTGGCAGCAAAAGCGATGGGTGTAATTCCATCGGTCGTATTCGGAGGCGTGATGACTATTTTAGTGGTGATCACCACATGGTTTAAAGCTCCTAAACTAAAAGAAATGGAATATTAATTATTTCGCAATGAGTGCATTCATGACATCGTGCACGATAGGACAGAACTCTGCATTTTTCATTGTAATAGGAATACGTTTAAAAAAAACATCCTCGTCTGTGTAAGGAAACCTTTGACAATCTGTTGGACGATGGTCGTAAATGCTACATGCATTGTCATTGCCTAAAAAAGGACAAGGTCTTGTCTTAGAAACATAGTCACCTTCTTCGTCCATACTTAAATACTGATCTATAAAAGCAGTCTCTTTCATCCCCATGTATTTACTGATTCTTTTAATGTCTGGCATTTTGAATCTTGGGGAATAATTTTTGCAACATCTTGCACAATCTAAACAATCGATTTTCTCAAAAGCAGCTTCATGCAAATCTGGCAATTGCTTTAAAATAACACGCTTATCCACCCTTTTAAGAAAGTTCTGAAATTTTTTAAGCTGTTCCGGAGCGGGCGTATCGTATAAGTGTTCAGTGTTTGCTTGCATAATAGATGACAAAAGTAAACTATTTAGCCCTCATCCACAAGCTTTCCCCATTCGAGTGCTTTTATCAAGCTTTCCCTTTTTAAGGCGGCACTAAAAGCCTATATTTGTGCCAATTTTTAACCCTTTCAATTCCGTCGAAATGAATCCAAATGGCGCAGAATTTATCCAAAGACATATTGGCCCAAATCCAGTAGATAGTGCAAAAATGTTGAAGGCAGTTGGAGTGGATACTTTAGCAGCATTAATTGACAAAATTGTACCTGCAAATATTCGTTTAACAAAACCAATGGAGATTCCTGAGGGATTGACCGAGTTTGAAATGTTGCAATCACTTAAAGCCATTGGTGAAAAAAATATTGTTGCGAAAAATTTTATCGGACAAGGTTACTATGGTACGATCACACCTTCTGTGATCCTAAGAAATATTTTTGAAAATCCAGGTTGGTACACACAATACACCCCTTATCAGGCAGAGATTGCACAAGGCCGTTTAGAAAGTTTATTGAACTTTCAAACCATGATCTCCGATTTGACTGGAATGGACATTGCAAACGCATCTTTATTAGACGAAGCGACTGCAGCTGCAGAAGCGATGGCGATGATTTTTAATCATATCAATAAATCTGATGTGATTAGTCAACCAAAATTATTTGTGGACGAAGCCATCTTTACACAAACACATTCTGTATTACAAACTAGAGCAACACCTATTGGTGTGGAATTAGTGACAGGTGATTTTAAGACTGCTGCGATTGACGGTACCTTCTTTGGTGCCATCCTTCAATATCCAAATGCCAATGGTGCAATACAAGACTATACGAGCTTTATAGACCAAGTACACCAAGCAGGTGGTATGGTGATTTTAGTAGCAGATTTACTTTCATTGACTGTACTAAAAAGTCCAGGCGAACTCAATGCAGATGTGGCTGTAGGTAACACACAAAGATTTGGTGTGCCGATGGGATTTGGCGGACCACATGCTGCATATTTTGCAACCAAAGATGCATTCAAAAGAGGTATGCCGGGAAGATTGATTGGTGTAAGCATAGATGCACAAGGCAACCGTGCATTAAGAATGGCATTGCAAACTAGAGAGCAACATATTAAACGCGAAAAAGCAACTTCAAATATTTGTACCGCACAAGCATTACTTGCCAACATGGCTGTGATGTATGCAGTGTACCATGGACCAGATGGATTAAAAGCCATCGCTTCAAGGGTGCATGCATTGGCACAAGGATTGGCGCAACAATTAGAAAGTCTAGGTGTTCAACAAGTGAATGAATTTTATTTTGACACATTGCACCTAACAGGTTTTGATGCGCATAAATTATTTGAGCTTGCAAATAAACATGCTGTCAACTTCAATTATTTTGCAAATGGAACTGTGTCTATCAGTATAGATGAAACAACTTCTGTAAAAGACATTCAATCCATTGTGCAATTGTTTGAAACATTGACAGGTAAAAAAGCGCAGGCATTGAATGCTTCAATTAAAAATGCAGCTATCCCTGCGCAATTGGTTAGAACTAGCGACTACTTAACACATCCAGTATTCAATACACATCATAGTGAAACACAAATGATGCGCTACATCAAGCAATTAGAGAATAAAGACCTTTCTTTAAATACAAGCATGATTAGTCTTGGTAGTTGTACCATGAAATTGAACGCTGCGACAGAAATGATTCCAGTAAGTTGGCCTTGTTTTGGTGGATTACATCCATTTGCACCAGCAAATCAAACCATCGGCTATCAAGAGATTGTAAAAGAGCTAAGTGCTTATTTATGTCAAACGACTGGTTTCACTGCATGTAGTTTACAACCTAATAGTGGTGCACAAGGTGAATATGCAGGTCTATTGACCATTCGTTCTTACCATGCAGCCCGAAATGAAGCACACAGAAATATTGTTTTGATTCCTATTAGTGCGCACGGTACCAACCCTGCAAGTGCGGTGATGGCAGGCTTTAAAGTCGTGGTCGTAGCATGTGATGCTGCTGGTAATATTGATGTTGCCGACCTTACAGAAAAAGCCATTCAGCATAAAGATCATTTAGGTGCATTGATGGTGACTTATCCATCTACACATGGTGTGTTTGAAGAAACCATCATGGACATTTGTAATACCATTCATGTAAATGGTGGTATGGTTTATATGGATGGCGCCAATATGAATGCACAAGTTGGTTTAACAAGCCCTGGCAATATTGGAGCGGATGTATGTCACTTGAATTTACATAAAACATTTGCCATTCCACATGGTGGAGGTGGGCCAGGTGTTGGACCAATTTGTGTGAATGATAAATTAGCACCTTTCTTACCAGGTCATATCAAGAATGGAGACGCCACCAATGCGGTGAGTGGTGCACCATTAGGATCTGCAAGTATTTTATTGATTAGTTATGCTTATATCAAGATGTTAGGTGCTAAAGGATTGGAATTAGCAACTAGCTATGCCATTTTGAATGCCAACTATATGAAATCAAGATTAGAGAAAGCATACACTATTTTATATACTAGCAAGAATGGCACATGCGCACACGAATTCATTATTGACTTAAGACCATTCAAATCAACTGCAGGTATTGAAGCAGAAGATGTGGCTAAACGTTTAATCGATTATGGGTTCCATGCACCTACCATGAGTTTCCCTGTAGCAGGCACCATCATGATTGAGCCTACAGAAAGTGAGGATATGGCAGAATTAGATCGTTTCTGTGATGCTTTGTTAGCAATACATGCAGAAATTGTTGCGATTGAAACTGGCCGTTTTGATAAGATTGACAATCCATTGAAAAATGCACCACATACACAACATGTGATTTGCGCCAATGAATGGGCACATAGTTATACAAGACAAGAAGCTGCTTTCCCTCTTCCTTATGTTGCGTTGAATAAATTTTGGCCAACAGTAGCACGTGTAAACAATACGCATGGTGATAGAAACCTTGTTTGTACTTGTGAGCCAGTAGCTTCTTATGCATAAATGATCTAAAAAATAGATTAAGATAGATTCCAAATTAGAGCGGCGCTTCAGTTGAAGCGCCGCTCTAATTTATTCAGAATAGCAGATCTGCCATTACTTCTACCTTTGGATACCACTAAGCATCCATCCTTTTTACACTACTACTACTGCTGCTACTAGTGATCGGGGGATTTCCATTTAACATGAATTCATATAAGCCAATGATTTTCTCCTTGTCACTTAATGAAGTTTGGAGTTTATCAAAATCGTTTTCAAGTTTTTTTAATTTCTTGCTTTCACTTGTGTACTTATTGGTGAAATCTTCCAAAATAGTATCGTCTATTTGATGACCTTGTTGTCCTGCCTCTTTTAGCATCTGTCCTTCCCCAGTTAGCACCCATAAAATATCAAGTTCTGGATAGGCTTGGTAGATCTTAATTAAGATGTCTGATCCTACCGATCCTAAATGTTTTAATTGTTTTGAAAAATAGCCATTGGACAAATCAATTTTTTGCTCAAAAGCATGTGGTGTAATCTTTTTGCAATGAATAAAGACTGCGATTCTTTCGATTGGTTTCATGATAAAAATATTTAGATGTTTATTTAATACGATATTGATTGCTTTATCGTATTACTAAATTACCTCTATCAATAAAATCATGTCAAAAACTTAGGCCTCAATTATAGGAGACCTAGGCCTCATTTTTTAGAAAAAACGAACGACCTATAGTTTTTCACTTAACTCCAACCATCTTAATTCTGCAGCTTCTAATTCGGTTGTAACCGAAGCCAGTTGGGCACTTAGCGCAGTGATTGAAGTGTAATCTCCAGTACTATTGTTCAATTCATGAGTGAGTGTCACCTTTTTACTTTCTAGTTCAGGCATCGACTTATTCAACTGCTCTAGTTCTAGTTTTTCTTTATAAGACATTTTTTCCGCTACTTTCTTTGGGGCATTTTCAATGGCTGCCTCATTTGTTGTATTCGATACGGATATAGCAGCAGGCTTGACTTCATGCTCTACCTGTGTGGTGATATCAGAACTTACAGCAGCATAGTTCTGTTTGCTTTTTTCTAAAATCCTAAACTGTGTATAATTACCAGGATAGTCGCGAATCACACCATCCCCTTCAAATATAAATAAGTGGTCCACCAATTTATCCATGAAGTAACGATCATGCGATACCAATAATACACAACCCGCAAAATCAATTAAAAACTGTTCTAATACCGCCAAAGTTGGAAGGTCTAAATCGTTGGTCGGTTCATCTAGGATTAAAAAATTAGGATTTTTAAACAAGATGGTTAATAGTTGAAGTCTTTTCTTCTCCCCTCCGCTCAAAGCACTTAAATAAGTATACTGTTTGTCTGGTGTGAATAAAAATAATTCTAAGAATTGCGCTGCACTCAATGTGCCACCACTTGCCAAAGGAAACTGCTCAGCAAATGTTTTTAAGTATTCAATCACGCGCATGTCCTTTTTGTAGGTAAGCCCCTCTTGAGAAAAATGACCAAAGACAATGGTGTCGCCTACATTGATTTTACCACTATCTGGCATGGTCAATCCTTGTAGAATTTGTAAGAAGGTAGATTTTCCTACACCATTCTTACCTACAATACCAATGCGCTCTCCTTTACTAAAGGTATAATCAAAGCCTTTTAGTACAACTAGGTCTCCATATGACTTGTATACTTTAATGGCTTCGATAATCTTACCCCCCAATCGGGTCATCTTCATATCCAATTGCAAATTGGTGTCTTCAATTTTTTGTTTTGCCCTAGCTTCTACTTCGTAAAAATTATCTTGCCTGCTTTTACTTTTAGTTGTCCTTGCTTTTGGCTGCTTACGCATCCACTCTAATTCTTTTCTAAAGGTATTTTTTGCTTTATCAATACTGGCTAATTCAGATTCTATCCTGGCCGCTTTCTTTTCTA
>CAIZLI010000198.1 GCA_903933765.1 uncultured Bacteroidota bacterium | reverse complement strand
GGCGTCACCTTGGTCTTGTCTACATGCCTATGTGGAAAATGTTGTAATAAGTCGCCGAAAGTATAGATACTGAGCTCTTTTTTAAGCAATTCCGCCCTCAAAGGGCCTACGCCCTTTAGGTATTCGATGGGACTGGATAAAAGAGATGCTAGGCTCAAGCGATTTTTTTTAGATTCAGGACAAATATCCCAAAAAGATGGCAAAAAATGGGATTGCGATTCATTATCTTCGCACAGCTATGGAAAAGGAAATCGTATTGAGTGGAATTAGGCCTACTGGCTTCTTACATTTAGGAAATTATTTTGGTGCAATGCGCAATTATGTCCGCATGCAAGATGAATTCAATTGTTATTTTTTTGTGGCCAATTGGCATAGCTTAACAACCCATCCTGATACCAAAACTTTACAAGAAAGTGTGTTGCGTGTGGTCGCAGAAAATATTGCTTGTGGATTAGACCCAGAGAAAGTGTCTTTATATGTTCAAAGCGATGTGCCAGAAATTGCAGAATTGTATTTGTATTTAAATATGTTGGCTTATAAAGGTGAACTTGAAAAGACCACAACTTTTAAAGACAAGGTTAGGATGCAACCCGAAAATGTGAATGCAGGTTTATTAACTTATCCTGTATTACAAGCTGCAGATATCTTGATTCATCGCGCAGTCAAAGTGCCTGTTGGAAAAGACCAAGAACAAAACTTAGAAATGGCAAGAAATTTTGCGGAGAGATTCAACCACCGTTACGGAGAGACTTTCCCTATGCCTTATGCTTTTAATTACAACAGCGAATTGGTGAAGATCATGGGCTTAGATGGTAATGGGAAAATGAGTAAGAGTGAAAATCAAATGACCACTTTATTTTTAGCGGATGAGGATGAGTTGATTCGTAAAAAAGTCATGAAGGCAAAAACAGACCAAGGGCCTTTAACGCCAAATTCAATAAAACCAGATTATATCCAAAACCTATTTACGCTAATGGGTTTAGTGAGTAATGCAGATACGGTAAAAAAATTCGAGGACGACTTTAACAATAGTTCGGAAGGCAATTGTATTATTCGTTATGGTGATATGAAAAAACAATTGGCCGAAGACATGGTGCAATTTATCAATCCTATAAGGACCAAAGCAGCCGACTTGCAAAACAATAAAGATTTACTTTTAAAAATCATACACCAAGGTGCTGACAAAGCAAGAGCAAGTGCTTCAGCGACTTTGACCACTGTTAGAAAAGCAGTTGGAATGGAATACCTATAAAATCAATCTGAATCATTTAACTACACGCATAAGATTATGGCAAAAGCAACAACTAAAAAACCAAAACACGTAGCAATCGCAGGCAATATTGGCGTTGGTAAAACAACATTGACTGAGTTGTTGAGTAAGCACTACCGTTGGATCCCCCAATTTGAAGATGTGGACCATAACCCTTATTTAATGGACTTTTATGATGATATGCCAAGATGGAGCTTCAACTTGCAGATCTATTTTTTGCATGGCAGATTGAATCAAATTTTAGAAATACAAAAAGGTACCGAAACCATCATTCAAGATAGAACTATCTACGAAGATGCCAATATATTTGCACCCAACTTACACGAGATGGGTTTGATGAGCAAACGTGATTTTGATAATTACTTTGGCTTTTTTAATACCATTAAATCGATGGTTCAACCTCCGGATTTATTGATCTATTTAAAAGCATCTGTGCCTACCCTGGTATCTCAAATTCAAAAGAGAGGTAGAGAATACGAAGAGAATATTCGTTTAGATTATTTAAAAAGATTGAATGACTATTACAATAAATGGATTGATAATTATTCAGAAGGTCCATTGCTAGTAATAGATTGTGATAAAATTAAATTTGGCGAATCTGAAGAAGATTTAGGCCATATTATTAGTAAAGTAGATAGCACATTGTACGGATTATTTTAGATCCTTGTTTTAAAGAAAAATAAATTTATAGATGCAAGAAATCACAACGGAAATACTAGCGCAAATTAAATCCATTGTTGGTGCCGAATATGTATTCACTGACGAAGAGAGCTTTGAAAAATATGGCAGGGATGAAACGGAAAAATTACATTACAGTCCAGCGGTGGTCGTAAAACCTAGAAAAGCAGAGGAGATTGGTGCTTTGATGCAGTTAGCAAACAAACATTTAATCCCAGTCACACCAAGAGGTGCAGGCACGGGTTTAACAGGTGGCGCCCTTCCTCATTTAGGAGGTTTGGTGATTGCTATGGAAAGATTCAATAGCATTTTAGAAATTGATGAAAGAAATTTACAAGTCACTACCGAACCTGGTGTCATTACAGAAGTATTGCAAAATGCAGTAAAAGAAAAAGGGTTATTCTACCCTCCCGATCCTGCTAGTAAAGGATCTTGTTTTATTGGTGGTAATATTTCAGAAAATTCAGGCGGACCTAAGGCGGTAAAATATGGCGTAGTGAAAGACTATGTATTAAATTTAGAAGTTGTATTACCTACAGGGGAAATTATATGGACAGGTTCGAATGTGTTGAAAAATGCAACGGGCTATAATTTAACGCAGCTAATTGTGGGTAGCGAAGGCACATTAGGCATTGTAACTAAAATTGTTTTAAGATTAATCCCGCATCCAAAATTTGATTTATTAATGCTGGCTCCATTTGATAGTTTAGAAAAAGCAAGTGAGGCAGTGAGTGCTATTTTTAGAGCTGGTATCACACCAAGTGCAATGGAACTAATGGAAATTGAATCCATCAGATTAGCGAGCAAATTATGTGAAAGCACTGCGATTGCAATTACAGACAACTTAGCGGCGCATTTAATTATAGAAGTAGATGGC
>CAIZLI010000197.1 GCA_903933765.1 uncultured Bacteroidota bacterium | reverse complement strand
GTTTGGGGTAATTATGATGTGACTTTAAGAATGGATAAATCTTATATGGTGGGCGGAACTGGGGTGTTACAAAATCCAACTGCGCCATTAGATAAGGACGGTCACAAGGTTTGGAATTTTAAAGGCAATACCATTCATGATTTTGTATGGTTTGCTGACAATGATTTTAAACATTTGTCTAAGGAAGTGCGTAAAGGTTTAACCCTTCATGTATACTATAAAGCAAAAGATGCTAAAGCGGATAGTGCTTGGGCCAATGTATTATGGGCTGCTGAAAAAGTATTGCCTTATATGGAAAAGAAAATGGGTGCCTATCCTTATCCTCAATATTCTTTCATTCAAGGTGGTGACGGTGGCATGGAATATGCGATGGCTACCTTATTAAAAGGGCCTGGATTAGGCACTGTATTCCACGAGTGGATACACAGCTGGTACCAACATATTTTAGGTACCAACGAAAGCTTGTATGCATGGATGGATGAAGGATTTACTAGTTATGGCGAAGATGATGTGACGCATCATTATGAGCAAAATTTTGCAACACAATCGCCTTATATAAGTGAGGCAGCAAAAAAACAGCTCACTGCTTCGATCGAAAGACAAGCAACGATGCTTCCTGCAGTGCAGTTTGGCAACTACAATGGTTATTTAGCTTTAGCTAAAAGTGGATTTGAAGAACCTATGTCAACGCATGCGGATCATTTTAATACCAACTATGCTTATTCCAATGCTGCATACAGCAAGGGGGGTACTTTCTTAGGTTTGTTGGGTTATGTAATGGGTGAAGCTAAGCGTGATCAATTGATGTTGAATTATTACAATACTTGGAAATTCAAACACCCAAATGCAAATGATTTTATTCGCGTAGCAGAAAAAACAAGTGGCTTACAATTGCAATGGTTAAAAGAATATTGGGTGAATAGTACCAAAACGATTGATTATGGTTTAAACGATATTCAAGTAAGCGGCAATGCAGCTTTGATTAGTATTCAAAGAGTAGGGAAGTTTCCAATGCCTGTGGAAGTTGTAGTGACTTACAAAGATGGCACAAGTGAATTACATTATATGCCACTGGATTTAATGTTGGGAGCTAAACAACAAGAGGGTACACTTAAACAAATCAATCACCCAGAATGGAAATGGGCACAACCAACTTATACGTTTGAGACAACGCAGCCGTTGGGTGCAATTAGATCAATTGAAATTGATCCAAGCCAACGTATGCCAGACATCAACAGAAGTAATAACAAAATAGAAATCCCGAATTAATTAGTACAGATATTTAAAAGAGAGAAAGTTTTGAAACCTGCATGCTCGTGTTGATGTCTGCGAGCTATGAGCGAGGTATAGACGTTGTTTCAAAACTACTTTTTCACCTGTATGATATACTTCTCTTTAAAATAATCCTCTTTAAAGATATCATAGATCGGCATCATCTTTGGTCGAGTCCCGCTTTCAAAAATCTCTTGATGCAAGTCGCCGCCTTTTAAACAAATTAAACCGTTTGGTTGATTTGGTTTTTTAACGAGCACTGGGTTGGCC
>CAIZLI010000196.1 GCA_903933765.1 uncultured Bacteroidota bacterium | reverse complement strand
TTAAGTCATTTCTTTGTGGTGGCATTCAATTTGTTTCTAAACCACTTTATTATTTTCATTTTTAGTTATTTTTGAGGTAAACCTAGATGATTGTGATAAAAGTCACCTAATTTATAATGAATTAAGCGGATTTTCCCTATCCAAAATGAATTTTTCAAATGAAAAAAAACAATGCAGACCGTAGGAATTTTATTAAAAATGCCGCTGTTTTAGGATTTGGCGTTCCGGCTTCATTAACTACAATTAGTAAAGTCCACGCTAATACAAATAACAGTATGGATCAGGTAACTGATTCAAATGAGGCAAATACGCAAGCTGAAAATGAATTTAGCATTTTCATCACTACCGATTTACATGCACAGATTCATACACATGATGAGTTCTTTTGGGAAAATGAAAAGGCTGTATACAAAAAAAGAGGTGGCCTAGCGGTTCTTAAAACAATGGTTGATCAATTAAGGGCTAATCATCCACAAAATATTTTATACGATGGTGGAGATTATTTTCATGGACATGGTGTAGCATCTTTATCAGAAGGAGAAGCATTAATACCACTAATGAATGCATTTAAATACGATTTGATTTTACCAGGCAACTGGGAAGTGGTTTATAAAAAGAAGAAAATGCTCTACGATATGGGGCATGCTACAGCAGCTAAGATTTGTGCAAATATGTGGCACAAAACAAATGATGCAGAAAATGGCACTTTAATTTACGCTCCATATTGGGTTAAATATATTGCGGGTGCTAAAGTTGGATTTATTGGCTATACAGATCATTTAGTTCCAAAGAGGCAATCTCCTGCATACAGCGAAGGCATTGGCTTTACGCATGCAACAGACAATGTTGCTAAGTATATCAAATACTTAAAAGAGGTGGAAGGATGTGGTATTATTTTTGTCGTTACGCATATGGGGCTTGCACAACAAGTTGGACTTGCGAATGACCCAAACATAGCAGGGGCAGATTTTATTTTAGGTGCAGACACACACGAACGTGTACGTGTGCCAATACAAGGAAAATATACAAAAGTAGTTGAATGTGGCGCATTTGGGTCTTTCTTAGGAAAACTAGATATCAAAGTTGAAGATGGAAAAATTGCTGCTTATACATACGAATTGATGGATGTAGATCCTGAAAAATATCCTGCAGATAAAAAAACATTGGCATTAGTAGAAAAAGCAGCAGCACCCTATCAAGATAAAATGAATCAAGTAATTGGTTATGCTTCAACACCATTGGTTCGATATTTTGTTTTAGAAACACCTATGGATAATTTAATCACAGATGCAGTGATGTGGAAGTTTAAGCCAGACATTGCTTTAAGTAATGGATTTAGATTTTGTCAACCATTGGCGATTCCGGAAAATAAAAATCAAGTAGCTATTACCAATGAGTTTTTATGGAATATGTTACCGGTTGATTCCACTGCAAAAATGGGTGAAGTCACAGGGCTTCAAATTTTAGACTGGTTAGAAAAAGAATTAGAAAATGCATTTGCAACTGATCCGAGTAAACGTTTTGGCGGCTGGTTTGTACGTTTTGCCGGCATGGAAGTCAATTGTACCATTGGTAAACCAAAAGGGCAAAGAGTCAACTGGGTAAAAATAAAGGGACAAGCCTTAGATAATAACAAATTTTATAAAATTGTGGCTTGTGAAAGAGAAGGAGATCCAAATGATACTTTATGTAGAATAGAAAAAGTGACCAACCCAATGGCTACAAATACAAGTTTACACGAAGTGATCAAATCTTATTTAGCAAGTAATTCGCCTGTAGCACCTAAGCTAGAAGGTAGAACAATTGCAACAGATCAATCACCTACCCTATTGACACAATTACAAGGGACTACTTATCAATTTAGATAAATGAAAAATTTATTTAGACTTCAATATTTAGAAAGCATAAAACCTATAAAATAAAATTAATGAAAAAGCAATATCTAGTACTACTTGGTATCATTACATTAATTGGTGTTTACTTTTTAGTAGGATTTATTAGTGGGGATTATTTTAAAATAGATGGTACTATTGCCAAAACAGATAGCACTTGGGTGGGGCCAAGTATTTATTTAGACAATACCACAATGGGCGAAGAACGTGAATTGATTATTTATGGACAAGAATTGATTGCACATACTTCTAAATACCTTGGACCTAAGGGATCAGTCGCACAAATTACCAATGGGATGAATTGCCAAAATTGTCATCTACAAGCCGGTACTAAAGCATGGGGTAATAATTACGCTGCCGTTTTTTCTACCTATCCTAAATTTAGGGATCGAAGTGGACAAATAGAAAGCATCTATAAGCGTGTTGCTGACTGTATGGAAAGAAGTTTAAACGGTACTGCAGTAGATAGCAATAGTAGAGAGTTTAAAGCAATCTATACTTATATCAAATGGCTAGGACAAGACGTTGAAAAAGGTCAGAAGCCTCATGGATCAGGTATTGAAAAATTAGCTTACTTAGATCGAGCAGCTGATCCACAAAAAGGACAAATTGTATACACTGCACAATGTCAAAGTTGTCATGGTGCAAATGGAGAAGGCCAATTCACTTTAGATGAATTAGAATATGCTTATCCACCACTTTGGGGACCACATAGTTACAACGATGGTGCTGGTTTATTTAGGATAAGTAATTTTGCAGGTTATGTAAAAAATAACATGCCTTATCTATTAACCTCACATGCAGCTCCTAAATTAACAGAAGA
>CAIZLI010000195.1 GCA_903933765.1 uncultured Bacteroidota bacterium | reverse complement strand
CCCCAAAACCCCAAAACCCCAGTTTTCGACTGCGGCGTTAATTAAATAAATGTACATCAAGCCGAAAACAGACAAACGCTTTCTTACGCCAAAATTATTTTCTTCTACTTTTTTCTGAGCACGTTCAATTGACTTAGTGATCATACTATGTTGAATCACTTCCCCTTCTTTATAGCCCGCAAAGTCCATCACTTTAGCAATACGCTCACTTCCAAACATGCGCATTAAATCGTCTTCTAATGAAACAAAGAACTGAGAAGAACCCGGATCACCCTGTCTTCCAGCACGACCTCTTAACTGTCTGTCTACACGACGAGAATCATGACGTTCTGTACCTAATATCGCCAAACCACCTACTGCTTTCACTTCGGGGCTTAATTTAATATCCGTTCCACGACCCGCCATATTGGTAGCTATCGTCACTGCGCCAGTCAATCCAGCTTCCGCAACTACTTGCGCTTCTCTAGCATGTTGTTTTGCGTTCAATACATTGTGTGGAATATTTTTTTGACGCAACATTCTGCTCAACAACTCACTCACTTCCACCGATGTGGTACCCACTAAAACTGGTCTTCCGTCTGCCCTTAATGCTTCGATAGATTCTATCACCGCACCAAATTTTTCACGCTTGGTTTTAAAAACTAAATCTTGCTCGTCTATACGCACTGCAGGAATATTGGTAGGAATAGAGACCACATCTAATTTATAAATGCTCCAGAATTCTGCTGCTTCTGTTTCTGCTGTACCTGTCATACCACCTAATTTGTGGTACATTCTAAAAAAGTTTTGCAATGTGATGGTGGCATAAGTCTGTGTAGCAGCTTCGATCTTCACATTTTCTTTGGCTTCAATCGCTTGGTGCAAGCCATCTGAATAACGACGACCTTCCATGATACGACCTGTTTGCTCATCCACAATCTTTACTTGACCATCCATCACCACATACTCAATATCCTTATCAAATAAAGTGTAAGACTTCAACAATTGATTCACTGTATGAATACGATCTGCTTTAATGCTGTACTCAGAAATGATCGCTTCTTTTTGTTGCATTTTTTGCTCGGCAGGAATCTGCACATCAATATCTATGGCATTCAATGCCACACTGATATCAGGAAGTAAAAAGAAATTTGGATCTTCTCCTGAACCAGTGATTAATCCTAAGCCCTTATCTGTTAATTCAACTGAATTATTTTTTTCGTCAATATGGAAATACAATGCCTCATCTACAATGGGCATTTCTCTTTGTTGGTCGGCCAAATAATAATTTTCGGCCTTTTGTAATTTAACACGAATACCAGGCTCACTTAAATATTTGATCAAGGCACCATTTTTAGGTAAAGCCCTGAAAGCACGGTATAGCGCTAATCCGCCATCCTTAGGATCGTCATTGCCTTCGCTGATTTTCTTTTTTGCTTCAATCAAAAATTGGTTCGCCACTTTTTTCTGCACCTCTACCAATTGTTCGATCCTTGGTTTCAATTGAAAGTATTGTTGCTCTCCTGTTTGATGTCCGATTGGACCAGAAATAATTAACGGTGTACGCGCATCATCAATCAATACACTATCCACCTCATCCACCATCGCATAATGATGCTTACGTTGCACCATTTCATTTGGTGTATGCACCATATTATCTCTTAAATAATCAAATCCAAACTCGTTATTGGTACCATATGTAATCCCTGCTCTGTAGGCGTTTCTTCTTTCCTCAGAATTAGGTTGATGCTTATCGATACAATCCACGGACACACCCAACCACTCAAATAAAGTACCATTCCACTCACTATCTCTTTTCGCTAAATAATCATTCACTGTGACAATGTGCACCCCTTCATCCGCCAATGCATTTAAATAAGCTGGCAAAGTGGATACCAATGTCTTTCCTTCTCCGGTGGACATCTCGGCAATTTTTCCTTGGTGCAAAACAATACCACCAATCAACTGCACGTCATAATGCACCATATTCCATCTCACTGGTGTGCCAGCAGCTTTCCATGTACTTTGGAAAACGGATTGATTCCCTTGTATAGTGACATATTCTTTTTTAACGGACAAGTCGCGATCCATATCGGTCGCAGTTGCAGTCAATGCATCATTTTCTGTAAATCGACTTGCCGCTTCTTTTACCACTGCAAAAGCTTCTGGTAAAATGGTCCACAAAATCTGCTCTAAAGCCTGGTCACGGTCTTTTTTTAATTTGTCAATCTCTTGGTAAATGGCGTCCTTGCCTAATAAATCGGCCATATCCAAGGCTTCAGCATTATTTTGAGCCTCCGCAATCACTTGATCAATGGATTGTAGATGTGCTTTAATGCGGAATTTAAACTCCTCGGTTTTATTCCTCAATTGGTCATGGCTAAGGGTTTTATAGGCCTCAAAATGTCCATTGATCACAGGAACCAAATACTGTATTTTCTTGACGTCTTTCTCGCTTTTGGATCCGCCAAATAGTTTATTGATAATTTGCAACATATTCTCGCTAAAATTGGGTATTTGTCCTTGTTTATCAAGGGGCTTCAAAGATAAGTAATTGGGGTGGAATTGGGGTAGAATTGGTGATTTTAAGGCCCGTTGGATCAAAAAATTAAGTTGAAGGGGGTTTGAGGGGAAAATTGGGTAAAAAATGATACCTTTGCTCGCCTAATAAACAAGCACTATGGCTGGACAATTAAAAGAAGTTAGAAACAGGATTAAAAGTACACAAAGTACACAGCAAATCACCAAAGCAATGAAGATGGTGAGTGCTGCAAAATTACGTCGTGCGCAAGATGCCATTACTCAAATGAGACCTTATGCGCGCAAATTGCAAGACATGCTAAGCAATATCATTAGTAGTTTAGAGGGGGATATGAATTTAGCCCTTGCAGATCAACGCACAGTGAACAATGTGTTGTTGATTGTAGTAACATCTGATCGTGGATTATGTGGTGGATACAATGCTAATTTGGTAAAAATGGCGCGTGCAACCATCGCCGAAAAATATCCAACTCAAAAAATCACCATCTGGAATATTGGTAAAAAAGGATACGAGAGTTTAAGTAAACTTGGTTTTAATACGAATGCAGATTTTAAGGATATCTTTTTAAACTTAAAATTTGAAACAGTTCAAGCTGCTGCGAAAGCAGCCATGAAAGCCTTTGAAAACAAAGAGTTTGACGCGATTGAGATTGTGTACAGTGAATTTAAAAACGCTGCAACACAGGAATTTAAATCAGAGCCATTCTTACCAATTCCAAAAATGGTCAAGAAGGCGAATGCTAAGAAAACAGATTTCATTTTTGAACCACAAAAGGAAGCTTTAGTGGCAGAATTGATGCCTAAAATATTGAACACCCAATTATTCAAAGCTGTTTT
>CAIZLI010000194.1 GCA_903933765.1 uncultured Bacteroidota bacterium | reverse complement strand
TGCACCAATAGGATGCGATTTAGATTAAAAAAAATCGAGGGGCCCGTTTATGGGGTCCCTCGAAAAAATCATTAGAGTAAAATAAATAAGGGCTTAGCGAATTTATAAAAGAAAAAAATCGAGGGGCCCGTTTATGGGGTCCCTCGAAAAAATCATTAGAGTAAAAATAAAAAAGCGCTTAAATTTTATTAAGCGCTTTTTTATTACACAAACATTCTTATAGGTTCTTCTAAATAGCTTTTCAAAGTTTGTAAGAAAGCCGATCCTGTTGCACCATCCACTACTCTATGGTCGCAACTTAATGTTACATTCATCACATTGCCTGGCACAATTTGACCATTTTTAACCACAGGCTCTTGTGCAATACCACCTACCGCTAGAATACAAGCATCAGGAGGATTGATAATCGCAGTGAATGCATCTATACCAAACATACCTAAATTAGAAATGGTAAAAGTGCTTCCTTCCCAGTCTGAAGGTTGTAATTTTTTGTCTTTTGCCTTTTTTGCAAACTCTTTAACAGATACACTTATTTCATCCAAAGAAAGTCCGTCTGCAAAACGAAGTACGGGAACCAATAATCCTTCGTCTACAGCTACAGCAATACCAATATTCACATGATGGTTTTCGCGAATGACTTCGCCTAACCAACTGCTATTTACTTTTGGATGTTGTTTTAAAGAAAGGGCTACCGCTTTTACAATAAAATCGTTGAAGCTAATTTTAACAGGTGCAGTTTCATTTACCACAGTTCTTGCAGCAATGGTCGCATCCATGTTAATTTTCATGGTTAAGTAAAAATGCGGCGCTGTAAATAAACTTTCGCTTAAACGTCTTGCGATCGTTTTACGCATCTGAGAAACTGGCGTGTCTACAAAACTTACTTGACCAACAAAATTAGCATTTCTTGGAGCCGATGCCTTGGCAACACTCGAAGTATTACCTGGCGTATAATTGTCTAAATCTGTTCTTGTAATTCTTCCATGTTCACCTGTGCCTTTCACAAATTTTAAGTCAATGCCTTTTTCCTTCGCAATTTTTTTAGCTAAAGGTGAAGCAAAAATTCTTCCTTCATTCACTACTTGTGTTGTAGCAGGCGCCACCGTATTTGTAGTTGGAGCAGAAGGCATTGAAGGGGCTTGTTGTGCAGCTGGCGCAGGCGCTGGTGCTGTTGTAGCAGCTCCACCCTTAACCGCTGCAACGATTGGAGCGATATCCAAACCTTGTTGTCCAATGATACAAAGCAAATCATTCACTAAAATCTTCTCACCTGCTTTAGCACCTTGGTATAATAAAATACCATCCTTATAGGATTCTAATTCCATCGTCGCCTTATCAGTTTCGATGTCTGCTAGTACTTCTCCTTTTTTGACTGAATCTCCAATTTGCTTATGCCATCCTGCGATCACCCCTTCGGTCATTGTATCACTTAATCTTGGCATCAATACCACTTCTTCCATTGCAGAAACGTCCACAGTAGGTGTAGATGCCGCAGCAGATGTAGGAGCAGGAGTTGTTGCTACTGATGCTGGTGCAGTTTCAATTGGAGCTGGCGCAGTTGCAGCACCTGTATTTTGAGCAATCAAAGCAGATACATCTTCCCCTGCTTTTCCAAAAATGGCTAATAAATCGTTTACTTGTAATTTGCCACCACGTGGTGTGCCTATATGTAATAAAACACCATCTTGATAGCTCTCCAATTCCATGGTTGCCTTATCCGTTTCAATTTCGGCTAATAAATCACCTTTTTTTACGGTATCCCCCACATTCTTGTGCCAAGCCGCAACAACACCTTCAGTCATGGTATCGCTTAAACGGGGCATTAATATTACTTCTGCCATAGGTAAAAAGCTAATTTGTAATTGAGTCGTGAAATTACACTAAAAATGTATTTTTTCCCACCGAAATAGGCAATTTTATAGCAAATAAGGGCAAATTAAGGCAGATAAAACTAAATACCAGATCGCTTATTGTCCTTGAGCTAAACTATATGCTTTTTTATCCCCCCACATGTTCAATAATTCAAGTGAACTAATCTTAAAATCTTTAGATAGGGCTGCATATAAATCAATGATGTCTGCTTGGGCAAGCGGACTTGCAGGGTCGGTTTCGAACCTTAGACGATATTGATTCACTAGATTGGTAAAAACAGAACCTGTTGGCCAAACCTGTGTTCCTCTATTAGAAATAGTCACCAATTTCAATTGATTTTTTTCTTGTTTAATTGCTAATGCTGCCAACTCATTTGGTTGCAAAGTTGTTTCAATAAAGAAATCTGCTCCTACAATTTTATGAGGTTCATTTTTTGAACTTAACAACATTGGGTTTTTTGTAATAGCCCTATTGGTTGGAATAAAATCAAAATCTTGCAAGCTAGGTTTAGGATGATGGGTTGGTTGTTTACCAAAATTATCAATGATGGCCTGTGCAAAAACAGTCGTGTTGACAGATGGTATGGACTTATCTCCAAAATCACCAGTGTGTATACCCGACTCCAATGTAGACAATAATGCATTTTCAATCATCACTGCTTTTTCCATCATTCCTAAATGACGCAACATATTTAATCCACTTAACAATAATGAAGTAGGATTTGCAATATTTTTACCAGCAATATCTGGTGCAGTGCCATGTACTGCTTCAAAAATAGAAATATGATCACCAATATTTGAAGACGGTGCAAAACCAAGTCCACCAACTAATCCAGCGCATAGGTCACTCACAATATCTCCTTGTAAATTCGTTAAAATAATCACATCAAATAAGTCTGGACGACTTACTAATTTCATACATAGGTCATCTACAATCACATCATCCGCTTTTAAATTTGGATACTCTTTTGCAATCTCATTAAAGACTTCCAAGAATAATCCATCCGTTAATTTCATGATGTTGGCCTTATGTCCACATGTAATTCTTCTTGCACCTTTTTTTTGAGCCATTTCAAATGCATAACGAATGACTTGTTCACTTCCGCCTCTTGTAATGAATCTTCTGGCAATAGCGACATCTTGTGTTAACATGTGTTCGATACCACCATACGTATCTTCGATATTTTCACGCACAATCGTTAAATCTATATTGATACCTGCTTTACTAAAAACAGTATCTACCCCACTTAATGTTTGAAATTTTCTGTCGTTCGCATAAGTGTTCCATGTTTTTCTTGCAGTTACATTTACACTTTTAACGCCCTTGCCTTTAGGTGTTTCCATTGGCCCTTTAAATAGGATCCCTAATTGCTCAATAGTATCTTTGGCTTCTGGGGTCATCCCATTGCTAAAACCTTTATCAAAAACCCATTTCCCCATGTCTACAAACTGGTATTCCAATGGTACTTTAGCCGCATTGAATACACCTATTACAGCTTCCATAATCTCTGGACCGATTCCGTCACCTTTAGCTACAGCTATCTTCATTTTAGTCAGTTTTTATAGTAAAAAATGGGTTTGAAACTACAATTTGCAAACGTCTGCGCAAAGTTAGGTGAGTTCAACCTGCTTAAAAAAAAATAGCCCTTCTTTTTGGGCATGCTGAGCAAAATATTTCCTAATTTTATCTGGCAGTATACTCTGCAAGTTACTTTTGATCAGAACGGTCATGATTTCTACTATTTCAGAGGGCATAGAAGTAAGTGTTGAAACCTTTTACCAAAAAGATTATAGCAACCCTTTACAGCAAGATTTTATGTTTGCCTATCGCATTACGATCGAAAACCACAAC
>CAIZLI010000193.1 GCA_903933765.1 uncultured Bacteroidota bacterium | reverse complement strand
TTCGACCTCTGCAAATGTAAGTCTTTAGCGTTCAAAACCCTACATTTGCAGTGCGAACAAGTAAAATTTTAATGCCATGGCAGTATCCGGAAATGGATCTTTAAAGAGAAGCAAACCAAACTATATCTACAGCATTGTTGGGGTAGCCATCGTGTTGTTCATTATGGGGATCATGGGTTGGTTTTTCTTAAACCTCCATGCGATTGGAGACAATTTCAAAGAGGATATCAGAATTAGCGTTTACTTAAGGACGGCTGACAAAAATACGGTGGGTAAAATTCAAGCTTTTATTGCCGCTGCACCCTACGCAAAAAACGTAGAATATGTAGACAAGGAAAAAGCAAAAGCGATTTGGAATAAAGAAAACAACGAAGATTGGTCAAAAATTTTAGATGTGAATCCTTTGCCTGAAAGCATTGATTTTTTTGCGAAAGCAGATTATGTGAATCCAGATAGCTTATCTAAAATAAGTGCAAGCATAGCTAGCAATTTTAAAAATGATGTTGCAGATATACAATATCCAAAAAGTTTGGTGACCAATTTAAACGAACGTGCCACTAAGGTTGGTCTTATCTTTTTAGTGATGTCACTCATTTTATGTACGATTGTGATTATTAGTATAGACAATACGATTCGCTTGGCGATGTTTAGCAACCGCTTTTTAATCAAGACCATGCAAATGGTGGGTGCTACAAGAAACTTTATTTCAAAACCACTTGTCATTCGTGCCTTAATAAATGGTTTGATAAGTGCTTTGATTGCTATCTTTTTGTTATTTGGGTTGATCCAGTGGGCTACTTCGCAATTTCCTCAACTTCAAACCTTACAAGGTATTGGCAATAGCTTATTGTTGTTTGGTGGACTAATTGTGATTGGTGTAGGTATCTCTGTTTTTAGCACTTACCGAAGTGTGGTGAAATATTTAAAAATGAAATTAGACGAACTTTATTAATCTATTATTTATGAAAGAAAAAAGCACAAAACGCTCTTTAGACCTATTTGGTAAATCCAATTATACATGGATGATCATAGGCGCTGTTTTGATTATTGGAGGTATGTTGTTAATGGCTGGTGGTAAAAGTGCAGACCCAAATGTATTCAATGAAAACGAAGTGTATAGCTTTAGACGCATCACACTTGCACCATTGTGTATTATAGCAGGATTTATTGTAGAAATATACGCTTTGTTTAAAAAAGCATAAACTCCATTATACCTATTAGAGCGATGCATGCATCGCTCTTTTTTTAATTCATACCATGAATACTTTACAAACAATTTTAATTGCCATCATTGAGGGTATCACCGAATTTTTGCCCATATCAAGTACGGCACATATGAAATTTGCCAATCCTTTTTTAGGCATTGCAGATAGCCCTTTTGTGGACCTATATGAAATTGTGATTCAATTTGCTGCAATCCTTTCGGTGGTGGTGATTTATCGTAAAGCATTCTTCAATTTCAAGGACTATCATTTTTATTTAAAATTACTTTTAGCAGTTTTGCCAGCATTGCTTTTTGGCGCCTTGCTTAAAAAATACATTGACGCTGTTTTAGACAATCTATGGGTGATTGCCACAGTGATGGTATTGGGTGGTATCGCTTTGATATTTATAGATCGATATTTTAAAAAACAAGTAGCAACAGTTGATCAGGAACCAATTCAATTTAAGCAAGCATTTTGGGTTGGATGTTTTCAGGTATTGGCCATTGTATTTCCTGGACTTAGCCGAAGTGCTGCCACAATTATTGGTGGATTAAGCCAAAAACTAAGTAAGAAAGCTGCTGCAGAATTTTCATTTTTTTTAGCTGTACCCACCATGCTAGCAGCTTCTGCAAAAAGTACATTAGATGTGTACCAAGACCATCCAGAAGTATTTGTGACCGATAACTTAATCAATCTATGCATTGGAGGAATCGTGGCATTTTTTGTAGCATTGGTTAGTGTAAAATTCTTTATTCAATTTGTCCAAAAAAGAGGCTTCGCTCTATTTGGTTGGTACCGAATTGCCTTAGGCTTATCCATGCTTGCTTGGCTCTTCCTTCAAAAAGCTTAATGGATTTTAAGATACATTAGCATTTATTCGTATTTTGAGTGTAAACCCTCACAATATGCAAACTGCATCTAAAAAAGTCATTAACAGCTGGGCCATGTACGACTGGGCCAATAGTGTGTATAGTCTTGTGATTTCTTCTACCATATTCCCTGCATTTTATGAGGCTGTTACAGGAGACGGCAATGAGGACACTTTAGTTGATAAAGTGCAAATTGGATCTTTTGAATTCATTAATACTGCTTTATACAATTATATACTAGCTTTTGCATTCATCATTGTTGCCCTATTGTCTCCACTCCTATCATCCATCGCAGATTTTAGAGGGAATAAAAAACAGTTTCTACGATTTTTTTGTACGCTAGGAAGTTTGGCATGTGCTAGTCTCTACTTTTTTGATGCGACACATGTAGGATTAGGATTAATCTCCATGATCATTGCCTGTATTGGATTTTGGAGCAGTCTTGTTTTTTATAATTCCTATTTACCCGAAATTGCTGCACCAGAAGACCAAGACCGCGTAAGTGCAAAAGGATTTATGCTAGGATATATTGGTGCCGTTATCTTACAATTAATTTGTTTTGTCTTTGTATTAAAACCAGACTTGTTTGGTATCACTGTTGGTAAAGCATCTCAAATATCTTTTTTATTAGCAGGTGCATGGTGGTTTGGTTTTGGACATTGGGCCATTACTAGATTGCCTGCTAGTCAAAAAAACTTAAAGACAGACCAATCAGATAATGTTTTTGTAGGCGGCTATAAAGAACTGCATAAGGTTTGGTTGCAATTAAGAAAAATGCCCGTTTTAGACCGTTTTTTAGGCGCATTCTTTTTTTACAATATGGGTGTTCAAACAGTGATGCTAGCTGCCACCTTATATGGAAAAAGTGAATTGAATATTCCAACAACCAATTTAATCATTGCCATATTGATCATTCAATTAGTGGCTATACCTGGCGCAATGCTTATGAGTAGAATGGCTGTTAAATTGGGCAATTTTAATACCTTAATGATTGCAGTCACTTTTTGGATCGGCATTTGTATCATTGGATATTTTGTGCCAAGAAACGGTATTACAGAATTTTATTGTTTAGCAACCATGGTTGGCTTTGTCATGGGTGGAATTCAATCCGTGAGCAGAAGTACTTATGCTAAACTTATGCCAGAAACAAAAGACACGACCTCTTTCTTTAGCTTTTTTGATGTCACAGAAAAAGTAGCCATTGTCATTGGTATGTTTAGCTTTGGTTTTATCATTGAATTAACAGGCTCTCAAAAAAATGCAGTCCTAGGATTATGTGTATTTTTTATCCTTGGTTTAATTTTATTGTATAGAACTTCTTTAAAAAACAAACATGCAAATTTATAGTCTTCATACAGGTAATTTTAAATTGGATGGTGGAGCTATGTTTGGTGTGGTGCCTAAATCTATTTGGAATAAGACCAATCCTGCGGACGAAAACAACTTGTGTACTTGGGCTCTTAGATGTATGCTTATTGTATCTGGAGATCGTACCATTTTAATTGATACGGGCATGGGCAATAAACAAGATGCAAAATTCTTTAGCCATTATCAACCAACTGAAACCAAAACAATTGCTGAGGCATTGGCCCAGCATGGATTCAAGCCAGCAGATATTACAGACGTATTATTAACGCATTTGCATTTTGACCATGTTGGTGGTGCTGTGAATAATGATAATGGTACCCTTCATTTAGCCTTACCCAATGCAACTTATTGGGTAAGTGCCCCACATTGGGAAACAGCGACAAACCCAAATAGAAGAGAAAAAGCAAGCTTCCTAAAAGAAAATATCATGCCTTTGATGGAAAGTGGTCAATTGAAACTAATTGAGATTCCGCCATTTAAAAGCGATACCAATTTGCAAGAAATCCATTTTGCAGAAAATATCAGTTGCATTGTTGTGAATGGACATACCCAGGGTATGCTCTTACCAAAGATTCAATATGGAACACATCAGATTGTATATTTGGCTGATCTATTACCGTCGGTAGGACATTTGCCGATCCCTTTTGTAATGGGCTATGATATGCAGCCACTTTTTACACTCAACGAAAAAGAAATCTTCTTAAACGAAGCCTGTACCAAAAACTATACTTTATTTTTTGAACATGATTCAGTGAATGAATGTTGTGATTTACATGTAACCGAAAAAGGCATTAGAGCAAAAACTTGTTTTAATTTAGATAGCTTGAAAAACTAAAGCCTCATTTGTATCTAAACATTGCCCGAAAGTAAAAAAATATTTATTTAGGGACTATTCTACTTCAATCAAGGAACTTAATGGATACCTTAATCCTTCATAGCTTTTCATATCCACTTTAATTGAGCCAACAATAATAGGCGTTTCAATTCTTATTGGAATATGGTTCTCGTCGTCTGTGACCCAGATAGTCATGCGCTCTCCGCCTTCAAACATAGACCCTTTCACAAGCAATGGGGCTATTTTAATAGCTTTAAACTTACCAAATTTAGTTCGTACAATTTCTTTACCTAAGTATTTAAAATAAGAAGGAAACAATTCATTGTCCAGGAAAAAATTTAAGTAGACTTTTTCATTGACTTCAAGATGTTGAAAATCTAAATTCCTTACAGCATAAACAGCGCTGATTACATCAAAAGTGCAATCTGCAGTTTTATAGGACTCCCCTTTTTGGGTGACCACATGATTCGTTTTTTGATTGAATCTAAGGTTTTGATTTTGATGAAAAGAACCCTCATTGATGCTTCTGCTAAAATAATAAGGTAGTAAAGTTTTGCTGTCCACAATGGATTCATATTTATCACGTACTTTAAAAATCCAATCATACCGACGATTGGAATTACCAGTAGCAGTCAATGCAAGCGCTGGCTCCCCTTCCCATTTAGAAGGCGATACTGCAAATTGAGCGTCACCCGCATGCACATACAATCCTATCACATTGTAAAAAATAGTGTAGGTAATTTTTTCACCCGAATTAAATGCAGTATTGGTTTGACTACATATCTCATTGGACTGCTTTGGCATCAGCGTTAATAATGTGGCCATCCAAATTTGAAAGAGGTATAAGAACATGTCGGGGGATATTGGCTATAAAATTATTGCTTTAATCTAAAACCAAGTAATAAAACAGCACCTATGATAGAAGGGATTAAAAAATTAACAATCCAAATTAAAGTGGTCAGGGCAATGAGCATGATATCGTTCTGGTAGAATGGTGCCATTAATAATAAAAACAATTGTCCGCGAATGACTAAGTCGGTCAAACTAATTGCAGGAATCATACTTAAGAAAAACAATAAAGCCATGATGGCAATACTTAAATCCATCCAACCTACTGGTATAGATAACATTTCTGCTGCCCAATTATATTGCAAAAGGTAGATGCTATAACGCGCCAATGCAAGGCCAAGTAATTTCCATTTTAAAGGCGCATCAATTTGCAAGAGATTGATTTTGGATAACCAACCCTTTAAAGGCTGATTGTAAAAAAACAAAAACAATGCAATGATTGCGCCAAAAGGTGCAACCCATTTTAACCAAGGCAGGAAAGGAAGATTCCAAAACAAGGCAAAGGATCCAAAACAAATCGTCATGATGATTTGCGCATAAGAAGCCCAAGCCATTTGGGTAATGCCTTTCAACTTAGTTCCTGGGGCTAAAAATAAAGTTCTACCTACATAGTCACCTGATCTTGCAGGTGTAAAAAATGAAAAAGCCTGTCCTACTAAGACGGCCTTCAGTGCTTGTCCTATGTTGAAGGTATTTGTAGATGCAATAACAGATTTCCATTTGATGGCTTCGATCGTATAATTCAGCGTTAATAAACAAGCCATCAGCAACCAGGCCGACCAATGGATTTTAGCCAATTGTACTTTTAAATCTGCCCCGTATTGATTTAAATTTTCATTTTGCAGTACCTTATTGTAGATCGCAATAGCACAAATCACAAATAAAATGAATCCAATCAATTTATTTCCAAGAGAAAGAAGTGGCTTAAGTTTACTTGAATTCATGTTTTGCAAAGATCGTATTTTGAAGGGATATCTGTAACTTTATCCCATGTCAAAAACACCAATCATTTTAGGTATTGATCCTGGAACGCAGATTTTGGGCTATGCAGTTTTACAAGGTGGCCTTCAGCCTAAAATCATTATGATGGATGTACTTAAATTGACCAAAGAAAAGGATATCTATGCACGCTTACAGATGATTCATGCAAAGATTATTGAGTTAATGGAAACCTATCATCCAGCGCATTTTGCGATTGAAGCACCTTTTTTTGGAAAGAACGTACAGAGTATGCTAAAATTAGGAAGGGCCCAAGGGGTAGCCATTGCAGCAGCCATGCATTACAATACACCTGTTACAGAATATGCGCCCAAAAAAGTAAAGCAATCCATTACTGGAAATGGTAATGCCGATAAAGATATGGTTTGGAAAATGTTAGAACGCGTGTTGAATGTAAAAGAAAAACCAAAGCATTACGATGCTACAGATGCGCTTGCGGTTGCACTATGCCATTGGC
>CAIZLI010000192.1 GCA_903933765.1 uncultured Bacteroidota bacterium | reverse complement strand
TGGGTGCATTTGTATTAGCGGATATTGCACACCCTGCTGGCTTGATCGCAAAAGGATTATTAAGTTCTCCTTTCAATCATTGTCATTTTGTGACTTCTACCACACACAAAACATTACGTGGACCAAGAGGTGGTGTGATTATGATGGCGAAAGACGGTGAGAATACGTTAGGATTAAAAGACATGAAAGGCAATTTAAGATTATGGTCCAATGTGATTGATATGGCGGTGTTCCCGGGTACACAAGGTGGACCATTAGAGCATGTGATTGCTGCTAAAGCCATCGCATTTGGTGAAATTTTATCTGATGAATTCATGGTATATCAAAAGCAAGTACAAACAAATGCGAGAACCATGGCTGCAGCATTTGTCGCAAAAGGTTATGAAATCATTAGTGGCGGTACAGACAATCACTTAATGTTGATTGACTTAAGAAATAAAAATATCAGCGGTAAAAAAGCAGAACAAGTTTTAGGTATGGCGGATATCACTGCGAATAAAAATATGGTCCCTTATGATGATAAATCTGCTTTTGTCACTTCTGGTATCCGTTTTGGTGTAGCTGCCATCACCACAAGAGGCATGAACGAAGGTCATATTCCTTTTGTAGTAGACGCCATTGATACCGCCTTGATGAACGCAGACAACGAAACTGTACTGGCTAACACCAAGAAGGAAGTGAACAAGTTCATGGAGCAATTTGTATTGTACCCTGAATTAGGATAATTATACGCTAACTTTAAGCTATGATACAAAGAATACAAACCTTATGGTTATTGATTGCTAGTGCAGCAGCTTTCTTTATCTTGAAATTTCCATTTTATTATACCCCGCAGCCCAATGCTCTGGAAATTAATGGCGCAGCTCAATACAGCACCTTAATTGGATTGGCATTTAGTGCTTGTTTGTCTTTTATCAGTATTTTTTTATACGGCAACCGTATGCTACAATTAAAAGTGATCTTAGTTAACTTTTTATTATCTGGATTGATTGGTTATTTTATTTATACCATCGTCAAAGCAAATCCAGGTGGAGGCTTCACACTAGCATCAGCAAGTTTATTTTTAATTCCAATCTTGCAATTAATTGCTTGCTATAAAATTTACCAGGACGAGAAATTGGTGAAGAGCGCAGATAGGATTAGATAGATATATCTTTAAGACTTAAGTAAGTTTGACTAGTCATTGCGTTTGTTTTTAAGTTGTTGTAAAAGCAATTCCAAATCCTCGATTGACATTTGTTTTTTATCTACCAAAAAGGAAACCACATTGGCATAAGAACCCTCGAAATAATTTTCGGTCAAACCTTCAATTCTTTTACCTGAATAGGCAGATTTACTCACCAATGGATGGTAAAAATTATTCCTATTGGGATTTTGAATCCCAACAAACTCCTTTTCTACTAAAATTTTAAGTAAGGTTGCCACCGTATTGTGATGTGGCTTTGGTGCATCCAATGCTTCTAAAATGTCTTTGATATAACCACCTTGATCCAATGACCAAAGGGCTTGCATGATTTGTTCTTCGGCTTGTGTCAGTTTTTTCATATGGTTCTTTTTGGCTTTATAACTAATTTCTTAGTCAATATTATAACTAATTTCTTAGTTATCCAAAAATACGCACCTTTTTAACAAAGTCGATTCTATCTCCCTATCAATGGTATTTTGAAAAGTAAGTTTAGCCTAAGTACTTCCCAGTTTGAGAGGCTTTGCATTTAGACAATCCTGTCGGAACGCCGGCATAAACCACATTGCCTCCGTTGATGCCTGCTTCTGGGCCCATGTCAATTACCCAGTCTGCCGACTTAATAATATCGGTATTGTGCTCCACTACAATCAAGGAATGTCCTTGATCAATTAATGCATTAAAAGCTTTTAATAATTTATGGATATCGTGAAAATGTAAACCGGTGGTTGGTTCATCAAATATGAACAACATCTTACTACTTGCTTTACCCTTGCCTAAGAAACTAGCTAGCTTAACTCTTTGCGCTTCGCCTCCACTTAGGGTACTACTACTTTGTCCTAGCTTCACATAAC
>CAIZLI010000191.1 GCA_903933765.1 uncultured Bacteroidota bacterium | reverse complement strand
GATTGTTTTAATGAAATAAAAAAAAGAGATAGCGCCGCTAGTATGCCATTTTTAATAAAACAAGGTATTGCACTAGCTAGTCTTGGACTATATGATGCTGCTTACAAATTACTAACACCCTATTTTCAAAAAAACAATTTGCCGAATTATTTAAAGGAAAAAGCAGACGCATTGTATGCCATTTGTCAATTTGCCATCTCGCAAAAGAATGCGCCAGAAATTAGCATTCAAAATATGGGCGATAGTATTAATTCCCCCGCCTCTGAGTATTTCCCTACTGTAAGCATCCAAGACAGTTTATTTTTATTTATGCGCAGAAAAAATTTAAGTCGTGAAGATTTTTATGCAAGCAATATGGGAGTAGATGGATTTTCTGCTGCTATCCCTTTATCAGATACTTTAAATTTTGCTGCAAAAAAAGGTAGTATGAGTTTGAGTGCCGACTTGCAAACATTATACTATGCTGCAGATTATACAGAACAAGGCTATGGACGATATGATATTTATAAAGTGCAGCGCAGTCCATGGGGATGGTCAAAACCAAAAAATTTAGGTCAGCGAATCAATAGTGATTTTTGGGATAGCGCGCCAAGTATTGCACCCGATGGCAATGCCATTTATTTTGCTAGCAATCGCCCGGAAGGTTATGGCGGTATTGATATTTATGTGGCTTATAAAAACGAAAAAGGTTTTTGGGAAGAAGCCATCAACCTTGGCCCATCCATCAATACAAAAGGAGACGACCAAACACCATTTATACATGCCGATAATCAGAGTTTATATTTTTCGAGCAATGGACGTCCAGGATTTGGCGGTTCAGATATTTATGTGGCGAGAAAAAAGATTGATGGCAATTGGACCACACCCATCAATCTATGCTATCCAATCAACACCTATGATAACGAAGGAAGTATTGCAGTTGCAAGAAATGGTACCACTGCGTATATCGCGAGTGATAGAGCAGATAGCAGAGGAGAATTGGACATTTATAAAATTACTTTAGCCGAAAACTCAAGGGCCTATAAAACTTGGTATATCAAAGGACAGATTGTAGATGCGAAAACAAAAAAATCCATTGCTGCCGAACTACAAATTGTTGATCCAGCTTCTGGTTATCCAATGATGGAAATGCAAATTGACAGCATGGGACAATTTTTATTGGCACTGCCTTATTTTGATAGCCTAGGTTTAAAAATCAATAGCCCAGACCATGATTATTTGAGCAGCATCCTTCCATTAGATACTGTAAAAGCCATGGCTGGAAAAACATTTGATTTTGCATTGACGCCTATTGAAAAAATATTTACAAAAACATTTAACCAAGTATATTTCGAAACCAATGCTGCTGTATTACAAAAAATTTCTAGTGTGGAATTAGATGCCTTGGTTCGTTATTTAAAAACAACAGCTAACGCACAGATCTTAATAGAAGGGCATACGGATAATACCGGTACTGTAACACAAAATAATTTGCTTTCATTACAAAGGGCCAATGCCATTGGCGATTACTTAGTTCAAAAAGGGATTGCTACTGCTCGCATACAGACCAAGGGCCTAGGTTCAAGCATGCCAATCGCTGATAACAAAACGGCAGAAGGAAGAGCTAAAAATAGAAGAACCGATTTTACGATAACACTGAAGTAATTTTTTATTAAGGTCATCTTAAATTTTAGCATACCTGTTCTTGAATTGTATTTCTTTGAATTTAAATACTTACTTTTTGAAAATGTATTGCGTATTTATACTTGATTTTTGAATCGTATAATGTAGGATGTTCAAGCAATGAATGATTCCCTTTTAT
>CAIZLI010000190.1 GCA_903933765.1 uncultured Bacteroidota bacterium | reverse complement strand
CAACCGGTAACCATTACCAACTAATCAAAATTACAACATGCAGTCAACTCAGTTTATTGGGGAACATTTGTTACCTGGTCAAATAGGTTATTTTTTATCCATCTTATCTTTTGTAGCTTCTTTGGTAGCTACATTTTCATTTGCTAAAGCATTTTATGCCAAAGAGATGGTGGTGGAAGCAAGTTGGAAAAAATTAGCAAGAACTGCTTTTTTGATTGAGGCTTTGACAGTGGTTGGAAGTTTTGTGGTCTTGTTTTATGTGATCTACAATCATTTGTTTGAATATAAGTATGCTTATACACATAGCGATAAAAATTTACCATTTGAATATTTATTGAGTTGTTTTTGGGAAGGACAGGAAGGCAGTTTTTTACTGTGGAGTTTTTGGCATGCAGTCTTGGGTTTGATTTTAATAAAGACAGCCAAAGCACATGAGGCTGGTGTGATGATGGTAATAAGCTTTGCGCAGTTGATGCTCGCATCTATGGTCATTGGCTTATATGTGTTTGATGTGAAAATTGGTTCTAGTCCATTTATATTACTAAGACATGAAATGAATTGGCCAATTTTGTCCAGACCAGATTATGTGCAACTTTTAAAAGATGGCACAGGCTTAAATACTTTACTACAGAATTATTGGATGGTGATTCACCCGCCGATTTTATTTTTAGGATTTGCGAGCACCATCGTTCCATTTGCATACGCAGTTGCAGGTTTATTAAAGAAAGAACATCACTGGGTTAAATCCGCTTTACCTTGGGCTAATTTTTCGGCTGGGATTTTGGGTTTAGGCATTATGATGGGTGCTGCTTGGGCTTATGAGAGTTTGACTTTTGGTGGTTATTGGGCATGGGATCCAGTAGAGAATGCCTCTTTAGTGCCATGGTTGACTTTAGTGGCTGGTATCCATACGGCCATGATTTATACTAAAACAGGAGCGAGTTTAAAAGCCACTTATTTATTCCTTGGCATTAGTTTCTTATTAATTGTGTATTCTACATTCTTAACAAGAAGTGGAATTTTGGGAGATACCTCTGTACATGCTTTTACCGATTTAGGTATGAATGGGCAGTTGTTATTTTTCTTGTTCATCTTTGTCATTCCTTTCTTTGTTTTATATTTTGTGCGTTACAAACACATGCAAGAACCTGTGAAGGAAGATGCGATTGATAGCAGAGAATTTTGGATGTTGATTGGTTCTTTAGTCCTTGTGCTTTCTGCGGCGGTGATTATTATTAAGACTTCGACACCGGTATTCAATAAAATTTTCGATACTAAAATTGCACCACCAGAAGATCCAGAGTTTGCACACAATCAAGTACAAATTTTTGTAGCCATCATCATTGGTACATTGACAGCAATAGGACAGTTTTTGAAATACAAGACAACACCATTGGCTTATTTCAAAAAACAAATGATCTGGCCATCCATCATTACTATCATCATTAGTGCTGTTATTTTTGTTTTTGTAGGTGTTGCTTACGACGACAAGGGTGCAGGATTCTTAGTTGCTATATATATTGCCATTGTAACTTCTGTTTTTGCGATCGTTGGCAATATTTCATATTGGTCTGTGGTCCTAAAAGGAAAATTAAAATCAGCGAGCTCATCTATTGGCCATATTGGATTTGGTTTAGTGTTAGCAGGTATTTTTATTTCTTCTGCAAACAAAACTACCTTGAGCTACAATACCACAGGGATAAGTCCTTTAAGAGTGGACTCCACCCAAAAAAATAGTCCCGTAGGCGACCCAAGAGAAAACTTAACTTTATTTGAGACCATCGAAACGGATATGGGCAAATACAATGTGACTTATGAAAGAGACACATTTGATGCGATCGGGAAAAGGTATTTTGAATTGAATTTTAAAGAAAAGAAAACAGGAGAGACTTTTAAGTTGTATCCAGATGTTTTAAAAAATAATAAAGGGATGGAGGGTTTCTCTGCGAATCCATCTTCTAAGCATTATTTACACAAAGATATTTTTGTGTACGTGACCTCTTTCCAAGACCATACAGAGGAAGATACCACAAGTTTCAAGCCTATCAATATTACTGTAGGTGATTCTATTTTTTATAGCAATGGTTATATTAAACTAGAGAAAGTCAATGTCAATCCTCCTGGTGACAGACCTGCTGGGGTGAATGAATTGAGATTGCAATTGAATGTGGTTTCAAAAGAAGGTTTGAAATATATCGCAGAGCCTGGTATTTTATTAGAAGGTTTGAACCTGACTTCAAAAGTGGACACGGTAAAAGCACAGAATTTAGTATTGAGTTTTAATAAAGTAATTGACCAAGAAAAAGGCATTTTAGAAATAGGAGTGAAAGAGTCAACTGCTTTAACCAACCTCATTACTTTAAAGGTATATGAGTTCCCTTGGATCAATTTATTATGGTTGGGTGTAATTGTAACTACCATTGGATTCATGATGGGAGCCTATTATCGTTTTAAGAAATAGGGTTACTTTTTGTATATTAGTGTATCAATGCATATGAGAACCATCTTTTGTATACTACTATTTATAATGACAATGAGCTTGCCAAAGCAGCTTTTTGCGCAGACGAGTCAGTATGATACAGTAAGGGTGGAAGCTTATATTACGCCAGAGGGCGATACCATTCCTCAATCTTGGTTGCCAACGGTCATGGTGTCTGCAGTTCAGACGAATGCATTAAAAAACTATTGGAAGAATTGGACAAGATTGCGCAATGCGGTGTATGTGACTTATCCATATGCAAGATCAGCTAGTAAGGTGATTCAATCGGTGAATGCAGAATTGGCCAATGTGCAGGATGAAAAAATAAGAAAGCAGATTATTAAGTCTAGAGAAAAAGAATTGAAAAGGGAATTTGCTGATAAAGTGACTAGTTTATCTGTTTATCAGGGAAAGGTCCTTATGAAATTAATCAATCGTGAAACTGGCAATAATTGTTATCAGTTAATCAAGGAATATAAAGGTGGATTGAATGCTGGTTTATGGCAAACTGTTGCCTTTGTCTTTGGAAGTAGCTTAAAGCAACCCTATAGCCCAAATGGAGATGACCAAGAGATTGAAAAATTGGTCTTAGAAGTGCAAAAAGTATATGGTACCAAGGGCTAATACAGCATACTAAAATGCGATAGGTTTTTGGGGTAGGTTTTTGTACCTTTACCCGAATAGATCATATCCTATGAGCGACGAAAAAAGTTTAAATTTTATTGAAGAAATTATTTCCCAAGACCTAGCAACTGGGAAACATAAAAGTATATTGACTAGGTTCCCTCCAGAACCAAATGGTTATTTACATATTGGTCATGCAAAAAGTATTTGTTTAAATTTTGGGCTTGCTGAAACTTTTGGTGGTGCCACGAATTTAAGATTTGATGATACCAATCCAGTGACAGAAGACACTGAATATGTAGAAAGCATCAAGGCCGATTTAAAATGGCTTGGTTTCAATTGGATTAAAGAATGTTATGCCTCAGATTATTTTGATCAATTGTATGCTTTTGCAGTGCAATTAATCGAAAAAGGATTGGCATATGTAGATGATAGCACTGCCGAAGCAATTGCACAACAAAAAGGCACTCCCACACAGCCTGGAAAAGGAAATGCATTCAGAGAAAGAAGCATTCAAGAGAACTTGACCTTGTTTGCAGATATGAAAGCAGGGAAGTACATGGATGGCGAAAAAGTATTGCGTGCTAAAATTGATTTAGCAAGTCCAAATATGCATATGCGTGATCCTTTATTGTATCGCATTAAAAAAGCACATCACCACCGCACTGGAGACCAATGGTGTATTTATCCAATGTATGATTTTGCACATGGACAAAGTGATTCTATCGAAAATATCACCCATTCAATTTGTACACTTGAATTTATCCCACACAGGGCCTTATATGATTGGTGTATCGAGCAATTAGGCATTTTCCCATCCCATCAATATGAGTTTGCACGTTTAAACATGACGTATACAGTTATGAGTAAACGTAAATTATTACAGTTGGTGCAAGAAGGGCATGTGCAAAGTTGGGATGATCCAAGAATGCCAACCATTAGTGGTATGCGCAGACGAGGCTACACTGCAGAAAGTATCCGTGATTTTTGTGATCGTATTGGTATCGCTAAAAGAGAAAATATCATTGACTTTAGCTTACTAGAGTTTTGTGTGCGTGAACATTTAAATAAAATTGCACAAAGAAGAATGGTGGTGACTGATCCAATTAAATTGGTGATTACCAACTATGAGCAAGCCGAAGAAATATTAGATTCAGAAAACAATCCTGAAGATCCTAACGGAGGCACAAGACCTGTTCCATTTAGTAAAGAACTATGGATTCAGGCGGATGATTTTATGGAAGAACCAACTAAAAAATATTTTAGATTAGGCCCAGGATTGTCTGTAAGATTAAAGAGTGCCTATATTATTGAGTGCGAAAGTTTTGATAAAGATGCAAATGGTAAAGTAACCACCGTGTATGCAAAATATTTCCCTAATTCTAAATCGGGTTCTGATACATCGGGTATTCATGTGAAAGGTACCTTACATTGGGTGAGCGCGAAGCATGCCATTCCGGTTGAATTAAACGAGTATGATCGTTTATTCAATGTGGAAGATCCAAGCAGTGCAGAAGGTGATTTTAAGGCCTATATCAATCCGCATTCATTGCATACCGTAACCACTGCATGGGGAGAACCTGCATTGTTGAATGATGCATTAGAAGCACGTTTCCAATTTTTAAGAAAGGGCTATTTTTATCAGGATACCAATAGTACAAAAGATAAGTTGGTGTTCAATAGAACAGTGACCCTTAAAGATACTTGGGCCAAGGAGCAAATGAAATAATTCAAACAACAATGATGTTATTGGACTTGGAACAATTTAAAAGCCATTGGGCAAATACTTTTCCAGGTATCGCTACCCACAACACGCATTTTATTATTGCAGTGAGTGGAGGGGTAGATAGCATTGTACTTACTGCTTTAATGCAACAAATGGGTGCGAATTGTACAATAGCACACGCTAATTTTCAATTAAGAGGGGAAGAAAGTAACCGAGACGAAAGTTTTGTGCAAACATTTGCTACAAAAATGGGCATGCCGTTTTTAACAAAACGATTTGATACATTGGCCTTTGCGGAAAAATATAAAATGGGCATCCAACAGGCTGCTAGGGAAATTAGATATGCTTGGTTTGAAACTTTGATCAAGGAAATGGATATTCAAGCGAACGTGGTATTACTAACAGCACATCATGCAGATGACCAAGTAGAAACAGTATTGATGCAGTTTTTTAGAGGCACAGGATTGCATGGGTTGACTGGTATTCCGGCTATGAGAACACATCAACAAAATCCACTTACGACAGATCATATCGATTTAATAAGACCACTATTGCCATTTAGTAAAGCAAGTATCAAAGATTTTGCAAAATTAAATGGGCTTAATTATGTAGAAGATAGTTCTAATTTAAAAAATGATTATACCAGAAATTTAATTCGCAATCAGTTGATACCACAAATGGAAACGATTTATCCAAATGTGAATCAACAAATTTTGGATACGATTTCGAGGTTAAAAGAAGCAGAAGCTATTGTAGATACTACTGTGACAGCATATTGGAAAAAACATATCAGTTTTCCAAAGGGGATACCAACAATTAAACTAGCTACATGGAATCAATTGAAAGGCAATGCCACTTATATCTGGGGATTGGTGCAAGGATATGGGTTTAAAGCAACCCAAATAAAAGAGATTCATAAAATAGTAGGAGCTACTAAGGGCGCCTTTATTGTATCTGCATCCCATCGTTTAATCAAATGGGATAATGAAATTCAAATTGTATCTAACCAAGAAGATAAAGTATATGATACGATATCAAAAGACCAGGGCGTATTAGATACTTTATTTGGAAAATTCCAATTGGAATGGATTGACAATATGGAGGCACTTAAAATGGATACGAGTACGAATATGGCTTATTTAGATGCGGATCAATTAAGTTGGCCATTGTTAAACAGGTCATGGGTAGCGACAGATTATTTTTATCCATTAGGCCTGCGTAAAAAAAAGAAGCTGAATCATTTTTTAGGCAGTTTAAAATTAAGTCCTGCCATCAAGTCCATGACCACTGTGCTTTGTTCAGATAGTAAAATTGCATGGGTTGTAGGCCAAAGAATTGACGAACGATTTAAAATTACACCCAATACCAAGCGTGTTTTAAAAATTACATTCCTAAGTAAATCCTAATCTGCTCTACAAAGCTTGCAACTACATTAAACTGAGCAATAAAGTAAGCAGCCACAATCAAGAATACAACACCATAAAGGGATCCCCAAAGATGCGCACTGTGGTTGATACCTCCTTGGCCTTGCTTTGCTAAATAAGCGGTAATGCCTAAGTAGATTGGCCCAAATATAAAACCAGGAATGATTGGTGGGATAATGAAAAAGCCAATTTG
>CAIZLI010000189.1 GCA_903933765.1 uncultured Bacteroidota bacterium | reverse complement strand
TCATAGTAGTATGTGACATGGCAATATTATTTATAGTTTCTTTGAGATGTTTGAATCACTTCGTATTTTAATTCCTCTTTGTGTAAAGCCCACTCATGTTCATTTTTCAATTCCCATGCAGCAACATACATAAATTTTTCATCGTCTCTTAATGCTTCTCCTTCTGGTGTTTGGTATTCTTCTCTGAAGTGACCTCCACAACTTTCTTCTCTAGCTAATGCATCTACACACATTAATTCACCTAGTTCAATAAAGTCCGCCACACGGTTGGCTTTATCTAATTCAGGATTGTATTCGTTGATCTCGCCAGGGATTCTAACATCAGACCAAAATTCTTTTTTCAATGCTTGTACATCTGCAATGGCTTGCTTTAAACCAGCAGCTGATCTTGACATGCCACATTCGTTCCAGATAATTTTACCTAAACGCTTATGGAAACTCTCAACAGTTTGTTTACCGTTGATATTTTTTAAAGTAGCGATTCTGTCAGCAACGGTCTTTTCTGCTGCTTCAAATGCAGGATGTGAAGTAGGGATAGGTGCATTGTAAATCTCGTCAGCTAAGTTATTACCTAGTGTATAAGGAATTACAAAATAACCATCTGCTAAACCTTGCATCAAAGCACTTGCACCTAAACGATTTGCACCGTGGTCGCTAAAGTTCGCTTCACCTAATGCATATAAACCTGGAACAGAAGTTTGTAATTCATAATCTACCCATAAACCACCCATGGTATAGTGTACCGCTGGATAAATACGCATTGGTACCTCATATGGATTTTCACCAGTGATTTTTGCGTACATATCAAATAGGTTACCGTATTTTTCTTTCACCACTTCTTTACCTAAAGCTATGATCTCTTCGTGGCTAACATTGCTTAGACCTTTCTTACTCACTTCAGTTTTACCATAACGCTCAATTGCTGCAGCATAATCTAAATAAACTGCTTGCTTAGAAGTTCCAACTCCGTATCCTGCATCACATCTTTCTTTTGCAGCACGAGACGCAACGTCACGTGGTACTAAGTTTCCGAACGCTGGATAACGACGCTCTAAATAATAATCTCTTTCTTCCTCTGGAATATCATTTGCTTTTCTTGTTTCACCTAATTTTTTTGGTACCCAAATACGACCATCATTTCTTAATGACTCTGACATCAAAGTCAATTTAGATTGGTGGTCACCACTTACTGGAATACAAGTAGGGTGGATTTGAGTGAAACAAGGGTTTGCAAAATAAGCACCTTGCTTATGCGCTTTCCATGCAGCAGTCACATTAGATCCCATTGCATTGGTTGATAAATAATACACATTGCCATATCCACCTGTGCACAATAAAACGGCATATCCAAAATGTCTTTCTAGTTCTCCTGTTACTAAATTACGTGCAATGATTCCTTTTGCTTTACCATCTACTTTTACTACGTCTAACATTTCGTGACGTGCAAACATTTGCACATTACCTAAAGCTACTTGACGCTCCAAAGCTTGGTAAGCACCAATTAATAATTGTTGTCCTGTTTGACCAGCTGCATAAAAAGTTCTTTGAACTTGAGTACCACCGAAAGAACGGTTACTTAATAATCCACCATACTCACGTGCAAAGGGTACTCCTTGTGCCACACACTGATCAATAATATTAGTGGACACTTCGGCTAAACGATGCACGTTTGCTTCACGTGCACGATAGTCACCACCTTTGATTGTGTCATAGAATAATCTAAATACGCTATCTCCATCATTCTGATAGTTTTTAGCGGCATTGATACCACCTTGTGCAGCAATCGAGTGTGCACGACGCGGTGAATCCTGAAAACAAAATGCTTTCACTTTATAGCCCATCTCACCTAAAGCAGCTGCAGCAGAAGCACCAGCTAGGCCGGTTCCCACTACAATCACTTCCATTTTTCTTTTATTCGCTGGGTTGACCAATTTGCAATGGCCTTTATAATCTACCCATTTATTATCAAGATCACCTTTTGGAATTTTAGCGTCTATCATAGTTAATCTTTTATCAATCAGTTAATGAAAATTGTGTTTGTTGAATTGAATTATTTAATCCAATCAAAATAAAAGCTAATTGGCATCAAAGCAAATAGCAATGGAATAAAAATGGCAAAACCATAACCTATGCTAGTCAACATGGCATGGTACTTTTTATTATGCACGCCAATTGTTTTAAATGCACTTTGGAATCCGTGTGCTAAGTGGTATCCTAATGAACCACAAGCCAAAACATATAATACAACAATGTAAGGATTGGTAAATACCAAATCCATTTCGGCATATAGATTGTGTAAGACAACACCATTGTGTTCCACTTCGCCCAAAGCCTTGATCGCACCCATACCGCCTAATCTACTTGGTGTCCAAAAATGATAGATATGTGCAATTAAAAACAAGAGAATGAGTGTGCCTAAAATAGCCATACTTCTGCTATACCATTTGCTACCTTTTTCGTAATTCACTGCATATCCAACTGCTCTTTTACTTTTATTTTCAAGGGTTAATAAATAACCTTGATAAATATGTAAGAAGATGCCAAGGAATAATCCAATTTCTAAGATTCTTGGTACTGCATTGCTTCCCATAAAATGTCCAGCTTTGTTAAACATCAATCCACCATCATTCGCCCAAATGGTTGCATTTAGTCCAGCATGAACAATTAAAAAAAGAATTAAGAAAATACCTGTGAATCCCATTACCAATTTTTTTCCTACGGAAGAGGTAAACATTTGTTTGAATGTCATAGTAGATGAGTTTAAAAATCTCCGCAAAAATACGAATCAAATAGATAGGATTCGTTCTATGTTGCTTATTTTTAATGCAATAGACCAATTTCTTCTACAAACTGCTCATCGGCCTATTAGTTGGTTCAGCCCTTTTATCAACCGCCCTTCAATTATTTAGGGTCATCCAAATGAATATCCTAATTTTACCACATGATTAAAGTTTTAGGTATCCTTTGGAATAGCTTTAAAATGGCCCTTCAAGAGCTTAAAGTAAATAAGTTAAGAACCTTTCTTTCCTTATTTGGAATCACCATTGGTATCTTTTGTATTATCGGCGTCTTAGCGACTATTGATAGTCTTAAATCAAAAGTGAAAAGCGACTTATCTAGTTTTGGTAGTAATACAATCTATATAGACAAATGGGATTATGCTGGCGGACCTGAATATCCATGGTGGAAGTTCGTAAAACGACCATCTATGAAAATCACCGAAATGGAGATGGTGAAAAAGAAAAGTAGTCTGGCTGCCAATACCGCATTCTTTGTTTCTACCAATGCCACTTTCACCTATGAAGAAAACGTATTAAAAGGAATTAATATATATGGAGTGACCGAAGAGTTCAAAGACATCCAAGCTTTCAATATAAGTTATGGTCGTTTTTTCTCTGAATCCGATTTTCAAAGAGGGATTCCGGTTGGTGTGATTGGGTATAAAGTGTCTGAGGAATTATTTGGTAAGGCCGAGAAAGGATTGGGTAAAGTGGTCTCTTTTAATGGTCGAAAATTAATGGTCATTGGTATCATAGAAAAGCAGGGTAGCAGTATCATTGGTGGTTTTGATTATGATAGGACTTGTTTATTTACCTACAATCATTTTGCTTCTGTGTACAATCCAGATAATTACAATCCATATATCATGGTGCAAGCTAAAGCAGGCATCACTTCTAAAGCATTGCAAGAAGAATTGACAGGTGTGATGCGTCAATTAAGAAAATTAAGTCCAACACAAGAAGATAATTTTACTTGTAACGATGTGGCGCAATTTAAGGATCAGGTGGAAGGATTCTTTGGCTCTGTAAACCAAGGTGGATGGGCCATTGCAGGGTTGTCCTTATTAGTTGGTGCTTTTGGTGTAGCCAATATTATGTTTGTAACCGTAAGAGAAAGAACGAGCCAAATTGGTTTGAAAAAAGCGATTGGTGCAAAGAGTTCTACTATTTTGTATGAATTCCTTTTAGAAAGCGCTTTCTTATGTATTGTAGGAGGATTGGTTGGTTTATTCTTGGTTTGGTTATTGACTCTGGGCTTAAGTTCTGTCCTGCCATTCCCAATTACCATCGCTCCAAATATTATTTTTATGGCGCTAAGTTTATGTATTGTTTTAGGTGTTATTTCTGGTATCATTCCAGCAAGAATTGCAGCTAAAATGAATCCTGTAGAAGCGATCAGATCGAAATAAATAGAGCTATCTATTTTAGCTTTACCTTTGCAGCGTGTCAAAATCCATTACCATTTTAGCCATTGAGTCGTCTTGTGATGAAACTGCAGCGTCGGTGATCATCAACGGACAAATCCATTCCAATTTTATTGCCAACCAATTGGTGCATGAAAAATATGGTGGAGTAGTGCCTGAATTGGCGAGTCGCGCGCATATGGAAAATATTGTACCTGTGGTGGACGAAGCTTTGAAAAAAGCATTTCCAGATGTATCACATGCGGATCGTTTATCTGCACTTGATGCGATCGCCTTTACACAAGCACCTGGACTCATAGGAAGTTTATTAGTGGGTGCGCAGTTTGCGAAATCACTGGCATTGAGTTTACAAAAACCTTTGATCGCCGTGCACCATATGCAAGCGCATGTGTTGGCAAATTTAATTGATGAGCCTCGTCCAAGTTTTCCTTTTTTATGTTTAACCGTGAGTGGTGGACATACTCAAATTGTACAATGCAATAGTCCATCCGATTTAATCATCATTGGTCAAACCATTGATGACGCTGCAGGAGAAGCTTTTGATAAAATTTCAAAACTCTTAGGTTTGCCTTATCCTGGTGGACCTGTATTAGATAAATTAGCTCAATTAGGCAATCCAAAAGCATTTGAATTTGCGAAGCCAATGGTGCCAGAATTGAATTATTCTTTTAGTGGATTAAAAACAAGTGTCTTGTATTTTTTGCAAAAGCAGGAGCCTGGATTCATTGAAGCAAATTTGAATGACCTATGTGCTTCTGTTCAATACACGATTGTTGAAATCCTTTTATATAAATTAAAGAAAGCCATTCAGCAAACTGGGATTAAACATGTTTGTATTGCTGGTGGTGTGAGTGCCAATTCGGGTGTTCGAAACGGGATTGAATCCTTAGGACAGAAGTTGGGCTTAAAGACCTATCTACCTGCTTTTCAATATTGTACAGACAATGCCGCAATGATTGCTATTACAGCCCACTATAAATACATCAATCAGGCATTCGAGCCTTTGTCCACATCCGCACATGCCAGATCCAATTGGTAAGTGGAAATCACTTAACTTTGCAGCCTCAAAACAGTTGAAAAATGATTAGTGCAAGAAATGTCACATTGGCTTATGGTAAAAGAGTCTTATTTGATGAAGTGAATATTAGCTTCACCAAGGGGAATTGTTATGGTATCATTGGAGCCAACGGTGCTGGG
>CAIZLI010000188.1 GCA_903933765.1 uncultured Bacteroidota bacterium | reverse complement strand
TTGCTGGGGCTCAAAAAGCACAACAAAGACAATTAGCTGGTGCCTTTGGAAAAGGTGGCGTTGGTGGTGCTCGTGGTGCTGCTATGATGGGCCAAGCTGCTCAACAAGGAGTGCGTGGGGTGGCTGATGCTGAACGAAAAATGGCTATGGACTCAGCACAAATACAACGTCAGGGAGCAAGTGACCTTCAAGACTTTATATTTAAGCAAAAACTTGGAGAGTCAGCTTATGCAATGGGTATTGGACAACAACAATCTGCTGCTAATGCTGCGAATGTCGCCGCTGCTGCAAATAAGGGCGGGAAAAAGTGAATCTTGTCCGCTATACTCCTGAACAATGGTCCTCTGTTGCTGAGGCAATCCACTCCGAAGTTTTCAATGAATTTAGGGGCAAGGAAATCAATCGCATAGACTATGTTTTGGTGGTATGGCACGACTCAATTCCTTTGGGTTATATGACTCTTAGAGAATCGGACTCAGCGAGCATTTATATTGGTTACGGCGGGATCTTACCTGAAGCCAGGAAAAATATAAGATCATACGGCGGCTATATGATGCTTTTAGCTTACCTTAAACAAAGATACGATAGAGCAACGACTTTAATAGAAAATACCAACATTGAAATGCTAAGGCTTGCTTTCAAAGCTGGGTTTATCGTGACTGGTTTAAAAGCCTTCAAAGAATATATATTTTTAGAATTAACTTTAGAGTGGGGTGAGCATGGCTCAAAATGATTACTTAACGCAATTTTTGACTGATCTACAGAATAGATCGTTCAGGCCTAATGTGATGGATACGACTGTATCTGACGATGTAAAATATAGAGCTGTTGAGGATGTACTGGGTAAGTCTATTATGGACTATGCAAAGCCCATTAACCCGTCAAATATCGTTCCTCCATTGCTTAAAACACAAAAGAATTTTCAAGCTCCTGCTGCTGCGGTGGAATTATTAAAAGATAGAGGATCAATAGAAGGACAACCTCAGTCTTTTCAAGTTCCAGTCCCTCAAAGTCCTGAAGCGGCCGTGACTTATGCGACTGGTGTTAATAAAAGCTTAGCAGAACGTGAAAAAGATTATTTACAAAGAAAAGAAGACCTAGGTTCTGTTTACGGAGCTTTGAAGGATTCTCAAACCCAATATCAGGACATTTTGAATAAAATTAAAGAACCTGCTCCCGATTATTCCCCTTCAATGGATTATCAGGGCGAATTGGCACGACTTGGAGAGCAAGAGCAAAATATACAAGACTTCAAAGAAGATCCTGTTGCTAAGTCTATTATGATGTTAGCTCCTGCTATTGCTTCAATTTTTGGTGGTGAAACTGGTGCCCTAGCTGCGCCTAGAGCCGCAGCCGCAGGAAATGAAATGTATTATGCTGAAATGAAATCAGCTCGTGACGAAAATGCAGCTAAACGCAAAGCCATTGCTGCAAAAATCGAATCGCTTTCAAAAATGCAAGCCAATGACGTTGTTCAATTCTCTGAAAAACAAAAGATTGCTCTCGATCGTCTTAAAACTACTCTTGGAGCCCTTGAAAAAGATGTTTCTGCAAATCGTTTATATGTAAAAGACGAAGCAAACACTCTTAACAAGATGTATGAAGATCTAAATAAGGACGTGATGCACGGATCTGACAAGCTTTTAGATTCGCAGCAAAAAGAATCTGAAGCAGAAAGAAAAGCTGCTGAGGCTCAAGGTAAGCTTGATGAAGCCATTCGTAAAAATGCGACTATGGAAGAAATCAATGCAAAAAAACTTGAACTAGATAAGCAAAAAGCAGAACTAGAAAAATCTAAAGCTGACTTCAATGTAAAAAATGAAGCTGAAAAACGCCGTTTAGAACAAGAGCGCATCAATGCTTTAAAAAATAAAGGTAAAGGCGGCAAAGGTGCTGGCACTCCACAAGAAGGTCAAATAGTTCCTGGTTATATATGGAACGGAAAAACACAAATTGCTAAGTCGGACATTCCTAAACTTCAAAGCGCAAAGGCTGATCGAGATACCATCACCGATCTTATCAAAAGGGCAAGAAATCAAATTGAAAGCACTGATGCGACAGATTTGATAAATCCTTTTTCTTCAGCAAGAAAAGAAATAGAAGGGTATTTAAAAGATGCTCAATTACTTTACAAAGGTAAATCTTTTGCTGAATTAGGTGTGTTAGCAGGACCGGATGTAGGCTACCTGGACCGAATTTTGGAATCGCCTAGTGCTGCTTCTTTGGTATCTGGTGGGAAATCTGAAGCACTCAAACGTTACGATAATGCTATTCAAAGAATTGAATCAAAAGTGCAAAATACAATGGCAGCTCGTGGTTTGAAACCTGTTTCAGCTCCTCCACCGTCATCAAAAGGTGGCGGTTTATCTCGTGAGGAAATGATTAAAAATCTAAAATCGAAAGGTAAGTATCAATAATGGAAAACAAACCTTTGGAGCAAATGACAGATGATGAATTATTGCAGCTTCATGCTAAAGAAGTTGGGTTAGATAGTCTTTCAGATGACCAATTAAAAAAGCTTACTGAGATTCATGCAAATGAACCAAAAGAATCAAGCGGCTTAGGTCGTGCTTTTGTGAAATCACTTCCTATCGCTGGTGGAATGTTAGGCGGTGGTGTTGGTGGTCTTGCTGGTGGTGTTGGGGCTATTCCTGGAGCTGCTGCTGGTGCTGCCACTGGTAAAGCTGCACAAAACGTAATAGAAGGTCTTTATTATGATGAACCAAAAACTAGAACTGAACTTCTTGTAGGGCCAGCGTTAGAAGCTGTGGCTGCTGGTACTGGCGAATGGGCCAGCCCTGCGGTTATGGCACTTGCTGGTAAAGGTTTAAATTTAGCTGGTCAAGGTATAAAGAAAACTGCCTCCAATTTCTCAATGCTTCCTGAAAAAGTTCTTGAGACCTATTGGAAGAGACCCGAAGAAGTTGCAAAAATTCCAATGAATGTCGAATCGCCTATAGCGCAAGCGGTTCAGGCATTTAGACAACGCACCAATGATTTGAAAAAACAATTTATGAGCGTGAGAAATGCAAAAATTGCTCAATCATTGCAAGAAAAAGGTTCCCAGTTAGTCGATATAGAGCCTATTGCAAGTATTTATGAGGACGCTCTAACAAAAGGCACTAAAAAATATGGAGCAGAAGCTCGTGGTCGTATTCAAGAGCAGTTAAATATTTTAAAAAACGCTGCCAATGAAAATGGGCAACTTGAAGCATCCGAAGTTTTCCAAATGACTAAAGACTTGGATCAGTTAGCTAATTATATGCCGGCTTCACAAGAATTAAAACAAGCTAAGGATTTTGCTGACGTGACATTTATGAGAGCCGCAGGGAGAGCGCGACAAATCACTGGACGTGTTTTGCCTGAAGCTAGGCAAGCAATGCAAGAAATAGCACCCTTACGGCGAGTAGGACAAAACAAGCCGATTTTAAACATAATGGATGTAAATAAGCCTTATGCGCCAATCATGGGCGTCGGAACTGGTCAAAATCAGCAAAACATTATGAACCTTCGCAAATTGGGAAATATTTTAGGTGAGGATTTAGTCGGTCAGGCTGAAAATATTGCTGCTGCTCAATATATGGGGAATGCAAGCATAGTTCCTAACGTGCAAACTGGGGCTAGGAATGCGGTTATGCAAGCAATAAGTGGCGGTGCTGGTTATGCTGCTGGCGGTTTAACGGGTGCAGCCATTCCAACTTTAGGAATTGCAGCATTTTCATCACCTTTGGTAGTTAAAAAAACTATTGATGTGGCCCGTGGACTTTCAAAAATGGCTCCTGAAGCTGGGTCTCAATATATTCAAAAAATGATCCAAGGGGCAATTCAACAGGGCATCAGTCCTGTAATGATAGACCAAGGAATCAAAGGAATGGAAAATTTAACTTCCACTGAAAAAGCACAATTAAGAAAAGAAATAACCAAGGGGCAATAATGGGTTTATTATCATGGTTAAAGGGCGGCACTCCAGCCGCTCGCAATCCCGACTGGAATCAACTTTGGTCAACTTGCACGGTAGATCAGAGCCGAGTGACTGAAATCGCTAATATTTGCAAAAAGATCCTCGATAATAAAGCCCGTTATGACTATGTTTCATTACATACTAACGTGCCTTGGTACTTAATCGCAGCCCTTCATTATCGGGAAGCCTCTTTAAACTTCCGTACTTGCCTCCACAACGGCGATCCCCTACCAGGCCCTACCATACACATACCCCGTGGCCGAGGGCCGTTTAAAACGTGGGAAGAGGCTTCAATAGATGCCCTTAAGTATGACGGATTAAACCAATTTACTTACGGAACCATAATTCCGTGCCTAATTATGGCTGAAAAATATAATGGTTTAGGAATGCGAAAAAAAGGAAAATACTCGCCTTATGTTTGGGCTGGGACTAATCAATCGGATGAAACTGGTAAGTATGTGTCTGATGGTATATATAATCCCTTAGCAAAAGAAAAACAATTAGGCGTTGCGGCTATCTTCAAAGGTCTTGGCTTATAAAAACTTTGCCAAGGCTTCGTTCTTTGTTTTAACGCCTAACTTTTTCAAGGTCTTAGAGGACATTACTTTAGCAGTCCCATAAGTGATTTCTAAGGCCTGACTAATTTGCATGTTATTCATGCCCTGCAAAATACAGTTTAAAACCTGTTCTTGGCGGGGAGTTAATTTTCTGGCTTTTTTTCTCTTTGCTATTGGTGTGTTCATGGGTTCCTATATATCTATGGTTAAATCAAAAATCAAAGGCTTTACGCCTGAAAAAAAAGTTGAGCAAGAAATTATGGCGTGGGCCATGTTAAACGGTTGGTCTTTAAGTGTCTTTGATTCAAAGGCCCTTAAAATCAACGGTAAAATGCGTTCTAACCCTGGAATCCCCGTTGGTTGTCCTGATCTTGGCGGCAACTGTCCAAATGGCTTTGCGGCTTATATCGAACTGAAGAGAGCCAACGGCGACGTAATTTGTCGAGTGTCGCAAAGAAACTTTCTAATGAAGAAGATTGATTCAAATGCCTTTGCTTGTGTTGTAGATTCTGCCGAGAAGCTTGAGCGGCTTTATTCAAGATGGGTAGCATTGCGTGAAATTTCCTTAAATGAAGCGCGGGACTCCTTGCGAGAAGCCCTACCAAAAAAAGTTCTTATTGACGGTAAAATTTACTCTATCGGTGACTAATGAGCCTCAGTGGCAACTTGATCCAGCAAAGTCTCAGAAATTGCTTTGATAATCATAATTAGTTGTTCGCCATCAGCATCAATTTCAAGATCCAAGCCCATATTATCTTCATAAACTGTAAGGATGACTTTTCTATCTTCCATTATTTACTTCCTTCAATGATTTTGTATTCTTCGTCGGTTAATTCTCTAGAGCCGTCTTTATAAAGCTTTTGATTTCCTGCTGCGTGTTTTAAAGCAACCTCGCCGAGTAATTGCCCCCAAGCATCTCGCCAATTTTTCGGGTCATTCATTTCATGCTTTGGAACCTGACAAGAATAAGCAATACCCATAAAATTCAAGGTAAATGTTGCGTAAGTATTTTCTAGCTTTTCCTCAACTCTTAAATTAAATGACTGGCCCAATAGTTCCCAACCCATTTTTTCCGGTGAATCAATTAAAAATTCCACTTATTTCCTTTCAAAATATCCATTTAGTTTTCGTTGTTTGTATTCTTTTTTCATCACTCCCCTGCGCTTTCATAAGTCATTTCAAAAATATCAGGCTTACAAGGGTAAAATTCCCCTTTAATACCTTTGATAATGTAGTCGCCAAAACTAGCTATATAGTCGCCTTCTAAAGTATGTAAAATTATGTGACTATCTGCTACTTGTTCGATTACTGATCTGCCAAAAGAAGGCCCCCAAGCATCTAGCATTTTACTTATATCATTTGAGTTAAATTGAATTGCCTCAATCACAATAGGCTTTTTTTTGTATTTCATCACTCCCCTGCGCTTTCTATGAAATAAATTTTCGACACTCATCAATGGCATCTCTTGGCGTTGAACATTTTGGACCTATTCTATATTGACCATCAATTTCAGAAACCCAAAATGTATCTATTCCGCAAGACACGACAAAATTGTTTTCAATTAGCCATTCTAATCTTCCAGAATCATCAATCATTTTTTGAAAATCCGCAGTTTCGTGATCTATAACTTTGGCAACAACTCCATCAAACTCGCAATGACCTTCCATCGCCATGAGCTGTCCAACTTCATTTTTATAAATAGTGTATTTCATCACTCCCCTGCGCTTTCTTAATCACCATTAAAAATGCCCTTTCCCCTGTTGGTCAAATTTGTCAGTTAAATTGTCAGGGTACTCAGGCGGTTAATTATCTTCTTAATTTTTTATTCCCATCAAAAACCCAACCTTTTCCGGCTAGAAATTGGTTAAAAAATGGGTACTTTTTAGTCATCTTGTAGAATCCAAGTTGGCTTTGCTCCGTGTGGTGTACCCTGCAAAGACTCATTAAATTCCAATGTTCATCGGGACCCCCAGACCCACGAGTTTTAATGTGGGCAGGGTCGTTAGGTGGCAAGGAAGCGCAAATATCACAACGCCTTTTTCGATAAAATTCGAGTAATTCTTGATCTTCTTTGCGCTTAGGCTTTTCAAAGCTCATTTAGATTTACCTTCGCAGTCACATCTTTTGACTCTGATTCCCAATCGTCTTTCAAATCTTCTGCCATCAATACGCCATTCAATGCCGCCGGATAAGTTGAACGGTAAGCACGGGCCAATGCTTTCCAGCGCAGCATATCTTTCGGGTAAGTGCTCCAGACATTGCGAACAATTCCGGCCTTTTTTGCTTCGTCCATCGTGAATACAAACTCATTAATAAACGGTGAACCTTTTTTCTGTGTGCGAACAACGCAAGCCCATGCAGGTTTATCCAAGTTTTTATTGGTCACACACATCTTTTCTTGATGTTCGTCTAAGTAAAAAATCTCATCGAAGCCAAAATCAGGATCTCTTTGAGCTAATGCCGTAAAAAGCGACCCATAGGCGCAAAATTTCCCGTGAATATGAGCAACTTGGCCCATTCCGGATAACGGAGGGATGCCGAATTGCTTACAATACAGAATGGCCCCCACCGCCGCGCCGTCGGTCGCTAGATGCTTAGGGATAAGCCCAGCCGCACGATAGGCCTTAACTGCACTCGCTAGCTGGTTAATGTTTTGCGCCTCAATTTGACCATCCTGGGAAATTTGAAGCTCGTTTGATGATTTGCTTAATTCTTTTTTAATTTCAATTATTTCGGACTCAGAAAGAGTCGGTGTTATTTCTTCCATTATTCAACCTCCTGAATTTTTTCCCAGTCCCAAGACGCCAAAGACACTTGTTGAATTTGTGTGTCGATAGAACGAGGGGACCAATCATTTTGCTCTGATCTTTGTTTAAATTCATGTATATATTTATTTAGCTCAACTTTTCCGGCCTCAATCGCTGCACTATCTAGTTGCAAGAATCGAACACGATGAGGTGCTGCGGGTTCAATCGTAACAAAGAGGAAGTTATCAAAAGATTGCCCCTCAATGTCGCTAATAGCCTGGCAGTACGCCGCCGCTTGCATGTGATAGCCTGACTCATACAAATTACGCATAAAACGATTAGGCTCAAAGTGTGTCGTTATTTTCAAATCAATACAGATCCCAACGCCTTTAAACATAAAGAACGCATCGGCCACAAATGACATCACAACTCCAGAAGGGTGAGTCCAGTAGCCTTTTTTCTCTTTATCAGCGACACGAATCCATTCACCAACTTTTTCATGCGCCATAATCTTTTCATAAATTTGATTAAGTTTTTTAAATGTCGAAATTGGCAGACTTTTTAAACCTTTTGCCGTTACTTCATCGAGTAATTCTTCCCATATAACGAAATCTGGTAGGTGATTCCTAATGCGTTCGGCAAGTTCACGTTTAGTGCCTGTGACCTTTTCGCCAAATTCTTTGCACATTGCTTTTAAACGCTCAGAATCGTAGTCATTAGCAGCATTTTTTTCGGGTAGTATAGCGTATTCGTTAGCAAATAATTCAGGCTCCAAGACCCGTTTATGCACCAACGTGCCAAACGCCATCGCCTCGGTCGTGTCATCAACCTTGTCGATGTAGCGCATTTTATAAATTTCAGGATCTTTTCTGAGTGCCATTAAAGCCGATGGCGAACAAACAATATAATTTTCTCGATTAGGGATTTGACCCCATCCATGTTCCATAAGTAACCTCTTTTGTTATTTAGACGTATAACTGTAGTTATATCCCGTTTCAATGAATTTTATTTTCCCGTTAACTTTTTTGAACGCCATGCGTTTGCCATACTTCTTAATATAGTCATTAAGAATCCAAAGGTACTGATCGTCTTTTCTAATAGCTTTAGCGAGCTTATTAGCAGTAGAACCGCAGGTCTTGGTGATTGCCAACTGGATTGAATCCCCAGAAGCCAAATGCTCCGCTAGGACCATTAAGGTAAGCTTAATTTCCATCGGCGAATAGTGCCGTTTATTCGTGGGTATTTTCATGCAAAAAGCCTCTGCGCTTGAAATTTAGCATTTGATGAAAAGTGTGTTTTTCTTGTTTTCCCGACTTAAATTCAATGCAGCGTTGGGTGCAATATTTTTGCTTACTTTTTGGAAGTGTCTTGAAATTTCTTTTGCAGCTCGGACAGATCCTTGTCTCTAGCATCAAATCCAAGCTTGAACTTTGCATAGTCATCATAATACTTCTTTACTTTAGTCCGGTGTTCATAAGTGCCGAAATTATCGACTTTAATTACACCGAACTTCTCTTGAAAGTGTTTAAACGGGTCCTTCATTATCAACTTCTGATTCATCTAGTTTTAAAATCGAAATTGTTTTATCGGGTTTAAACACAAACGCAAATCTACTACTAAATTTATATCGAACAACTTGTCCCGCTTGAAAATTTTCATTTTTAGATTTTCGCTCCATTTCGACCGCTATTTCCCGCAATTTGTCAGGCGTAACGTCAATCTCGTGTGTTGCTTCAACTTCCATAAAGTCCTCTAAAAAAAATATGCCGCTAAAACCAACTTCTAGCGGCACCTGCGCCAAGGGTCAAAAATCAAGGTCGCAGAAACAAAAGGGAGCCACCAACTATAATACCTAAAAAAAACCCAAGCAAAAAAGCAAAGGTCCAATCAAAAAATTTAATCGGTGACATATTACTGTGGTAATATAGTGAAAGTATCTTTGCAAGGAATTTTTTTGCTAACCTCTGCGCTTTTTTGTAAATCAGCGAAAAGTAATTTCAAAAAATGAGAAATAAAAATAGCACGATTCTCAAGACCTGTTCGACCGTAAATTCTAATCATGTGATTTTTTATTGTCGCAACTTCTAAGTCGTAATGATTTGCAATCTCTAAATTTGACCAACCATCCATGAGCATTAAGCAAATCATCGTTTGCTTTTCTGTGAATTTGTATTTTTTTAGATTTTCTCTTAGCGCAAGGTCGAGGGGCTTATTTAAGAAAATCGTCATATCGTTTACATATTTTTTCATATTCTTTTTCTCTTTCTAATTCGTCTTTGGTTTTTGGTTTGTTAATAATGTGGTCTTCCCATATAGTTCCTTTAATTTTGGGAAGGCATAATTTATAAAGTATTCTGCCCTCTGTGCTTGTCAGCATAGTTTGGGAGTTTTTTAGCATCTGAAGGATTATTGCGTGGACTGTTGGCGGGTAGTCTTGCCCATTGCGGATAATTAAATGGCTCAAGAGCTGTAAAACCACTGTCTCGCTTTTGATTAGCGTCCCCGATTTTATATTCGATTTCATAACGACCTTCAGAAATTAAGTAATTAACAGCACCGATTACACGAGTGACAGACCCATCAAATCTGTTTTTAACAATTCTTACAAATGTCTGCATCTTTCCCTCGGCGTTCCAAGCTCCAGGGGCCAACGTAATCGCTTTCGTGGCAATCTTGTAAAGATCACTAGAACCGTGAAATTCTTCCAAACTTGGCACTAAATCGCCATTTTTGTCTGACTTTCTTAGGTGTGAAACAAGAATGATCGGCTTCCCATTTTCAAGAGCCAATGTTCGAGCAGTCTTTGCAATTTCTTTAATGCTTTTGTTTTCTGCATCATCATCATAATCAAAGTAATGAACGTGGTCGCAAATAATCAAATCAGTCTCATCAGCACATTCTAGAACTTTAAGCATAAAATCTCTCACGTCAAATTTATCGCTTTTGTAAAAAGTATGAAGCCCTTCAAGGCTATCTAATTTTTCAATCGCCATATTTGTTAAATCAGGAAGAATTTGCAAAGTTTCACCAAGCGCAAATTGCTGATAAGAAAAACGCTTAGAATAAACAGCGTCTAGTCTCATTCGCAATTCATCATTTTTTTCAGTCATTCTCGCAGCCATCCAGTTTTTTCGATTTTCTGTGAATAGCTCTTGAAAAAACTGAAAAATGATTCTTGTCTCAATTTCCCCTTGCTCTGCTTCAAGTGCTAAAAAGTGAACTCTCTTCCCTGCTCGAACATTTGCTAAGGCGACATTTACGCAAAATTGGGTTTTCCCTGCACCCGATCTTGCACCCACCAAAATCAGGTCATTTTTCAAGATTCCGATCATTGCATCGTCCAAAAAGGAAACACCGAACGAAAGTAGGTTGTCCTTGGCCGTTTTAAGGTTCTGGCGGACGATCTCCGCCGCGTTATGTACGTTTAGAAAGCTCATAGTGAGGGGTCCATTCCAAACAGCGTGGCGGGCCGTTTTTGTGCGGAACTTTGATTTTGATTCCAAGCGCGGTCAAACCAGTTTGCCACAAATTGCGTCCAACCACGTTCAGTTTTTAAATTTTTCTTTGGGTTGCTAATAAGCCAAGTATGCATTTTCGTAAACTCTCGTTTCTGAAAATCTGCATCAGGGTAAAGTTGGTTAAAGTTTTGAAAAATATTTTCTGAAAAAATTTCGTGAAAATCTTGTGGTCCTGAAATTTTAAAAGTTTGCTTTTTCGAGGATGCTGGTTTTTCCAGCTCCGAGGATGAAATTATGTTTGTTTGTATGTTTGTTTGTTTGTATGTAGCGGTACGTGGGCGTGACGTTTCCGTACAGATCTGTGACGTTGGCGTTACGTGGTCAATGAAATCAACAACTTGCCACGCTTTGCCATGTAATTTTTTCAAAACATTGTTCAAATCATCTTTAGAAATTTGCAAATTATGACAACAGTGGTCAGTGTTAATTTGATACTCATATTTTTTCAATTTTCCGTACAAAGAAATGATGTAAAAAAATGCCTTAAATTCATTACCTGTGATGCCAAAAAAATCAGGATGATCTAACAAAGCGATAGGCAGAGCAAACCAACTTATATTTTGAACGTCTTTTCTTTTTATATATTGTTCTGCATTTATTAAACGAATTGTAATATGGTCCAAAATTCCCCCCTCAAACCATTGACAGTCGTGGGGTACAACGCTATACCAAAGTCAGCATTAAGCTTTGGTTTTTAGTTGTACCCAACAACTCGTTTTAGGCTCTACTCTCGAACAGTAGGGCCTTTGTTTTTTTCAGATCACAACTTTAGTCGCAGATTAAGTCAACACATAAAAGATCATTTAATTATTTTTTAGAACGTGTCACTTTTTTGGATTTTTTAGATTTTTTGAAGTCAAAATTCTCAAACACAAAGTTAGCAAAAGCCTCGCAAAGTATCTCTTCGGCCTCCCTTGAAACGATCTGCGCGGCCCCAGTGCGGTAAACAACTGCGTGAAATAACTCATGTAATAATGTAAGGGCCATTTCTTCCGGTGTGTCTGGGCCAATGACTATCATTCTCATTTGCGGATTAAAGAACCCACTCAAGTGTTTGCCCGTTTCGTCAACAATCGAATTTTTAGAATATTGCACTTGAACTTTTTGACCAAAAATCACGAATGTTTTTTTCATAATGTTCCGATCCAACGGCCGTGTTCATTTAAGATCATCGGCTCAAGTTTTGGCTGCCCATTTATAATAACGATTGTTCCAATTACGGGGCGTTTTAAATTCAATTTATTATAGGCGAAGGCCAGCGAATCATTTTCAATCAAACAACCCGCTAAAGCTGACCAAAAAAGCCCTAATTTATTAGCCCAGTAGCGAACCTCGAACTTTTCGTGATAATGGCCCTGGACGCACGACATGCCCATTGATTGACTAAGTTTAAGCCCATCGGCAGATCGCCCGTGACAAATATATACTTTATTATTATCTGAACAAGTGACAATTAGATCACTATGCCACTTCCAGCCCACAGGGGCCTCTAGTACCGCGCTATAAGCTTTTAGAACGTGTCTGGGTAGGCCAAACGCCTTTCCCCTGCGGTAGACTAGAGACCCGTGATTAGACTCAACCAAGAGCATTTCTGGGAATAAATTGTAAAGTGGTTGTAGGCGCGCGATGGCTGTTTTTAACTCATCCCCGGGGCTTAAAAGGTCAGGGTCTTTTTCGTGAAAGCTAAAAGCGTGAAGATCCACTTCGTCACCAAGTGATACGACTAGATCTGGTTTATATTTTTTCTTGAGAGCTTTTAGAAACGCAACCACATCGGCGTGATTGTAGGGAAAGTGTAGATCTGAAATGACTAAAATTGAAGAATACTGCCCGCGTAGTATACTCATTTATGTATAATATGACGTGGCGGGCTCTGAGGAAAGTCTAGTTTTTCATAAACATATTACACAAGAAAAGTACAACAACACAAAAAGCCAAAATCGCTAAATCTCTGTTTTCAATAATCATTTAAAATGCCCAACATAATATAATAAAAAAAATTGATGTAATCGGAATTAAAGAAAAAAGGGTAAAAAGGACTAGACATAAGCCTAGCCCGACCAAAAATTTACTCACAAATTTCAAGCATCGCCTCTAGTTCTTTGATTCTTACTGCGTAAGCAATCCATTGACCCTCAAAAGTTTTGCGCGAAGCAGCTTCCAGAGCCTCAAGCGCCAACTCTCGACGCATCTTTTGTCCTTTTTTTAAGTTTTCGATTGATGTCAAAATCTCTTCGCGCGTAAAGTTCATTTCCATTTTCTGCTCCTTTTAAATATAATCTTCTGGGTTGTATTCTTTAATTTTTGGGTTATCAGCAAGCCATTCAATGACTTCCTCAGTTAAATCAGCATGTTGATTTATTGTAAGATCATCGCCGCGAATGAAAATCCAGTCGTTCATTGACTTGACCCACAATTCAATACTGACAATGGTCGGGAATAAATCGCAATCAATCGTAAAATTGATATTTTTTTGATTCAATTCGATTCTGTGAGTGAATTTTTTGTGTTTTTTTACAGCATAATCAATTAAAGATAAAAGCCATTTACCTGGCATTTTAACCGACATTTCTGCGCTCAGTTGATTGTCAAATTCAATAACTGGTTCAGTTGGTCCGCAAAGGGCGTCTGCTTGCTTGATTGCCAACTCAAATATACGCTCCTCAACACTAAAAGGGCAGTAGTCCTGACGGCAATCCTTGGAGCGATAGCCGTTGTCTTTAATTTCTTTTAATTGTCGCATTGATAAATGCTTTAAATTGTCTTTCTGAAAAAGTGTTGTTTTCATGACTAAGCTTGCTCCTCGAAAATAGTAATTTTTACAGAAAGTGAGTTAGAAAATGGGTAAAAGTCCATTTTTTCGTTACGACAAAAGCAAGCCCAGTTGAAAGGCTGACCTCGAAAATTTGTATGAGTAGAGTTAGACTCGCATTTAGCCCAAAATTTAAGAAAGTTTTCACGAGTTTTAAAGCGAACAACATATTCGCCAGGTAAGTAATAGTGCGCTTTTTTACCAAAAATTGATTTCATGTTAAATCTTTAAACCTTAATATTTTAATTTTGTAAGCTATTGTAATTGTTAAGTGAAAAAGAAGATCCCTTATAGAATTTTCTTATATGGCTTATTCCACTTCCCAACTTTCACGCCGTGAAAATAAAAGTTAGGAATCGACCCATAATCAGAATCTTCATGCTCAACTACTTTAGGGTTAATGTTGTTAACTATATCAATTACTTTAAGTCCGATAACTTTGAATCCTTCGTTTTTAGTAAAATGTGGGTGATAAAAGCTCACTGAATCCTCGGAAGTGATATCTAAATCACTTTCCATTAGTCTAATTTCTAGCGACGAAGTATTTCCACCAGTAATTGACCACTTGTATTTTGGAAAAGTTGTTTTAATTTGTTTTGCGATAGTTTTAACGGTTTCTTTGCAAATATATGGCATAAAATCCTCTGAAATTGTTTATGTTTTTAATAGATGTTTTGGGTTATTCAAAAAAATAACCGTATTGCTTCGCTAAATGATTTAACTTTTCACGAGTAGCGGGAGCCAAGCCCTCAACGCCTTTTTCTGCTACTGTTTTTGTAAGTAAGATTGCGTGAATTTGAGCGATAACTTGTTTAGCCGTAACTTTTTGATTTCCATTGATATAAATGTATTTTCTCATAAAAACCTCTTGGTAGTGTGTGTTCGATGTAATGATGTATAACTACAGTAATACAAAAGAGCAAGTAAATAATTACTAAAGTATATATTTTATTAGATTGAC
>CAIZLI010000187.1 GCA_903933765.1 uncultured Bacteroidota bacterium | reverse complement strand
AGCCTCACCTTGACCAATTTCTGGTTTTCCTTGGTGGTCTGATACTACCAATCTAACTTTAGCACCTTTTAATCCTGGTAACCCTTTTCCTTTTGCAAAAGGCATATCAAGATTAATGTCTTCATTAACAATTTCTACTGCAGTTTTAAGCGCAGCAATTGAATCAAGACCAATTTGTGCAACTGGGCCTGTTAATGGATGTAGGACACCGATTACTACTTCGTTAACTTTTTGTTGTGAAACAGCAAATGAGTTAAATGAAAGAGAAAAGGCAGCTACGAAACATATTAGTTTTTTTTTCATAGATCTCCGTTATTTTTTTAAATAGATTAGCCACAATTTAAAATATTGTAAACACAAGATTTGGGAATGACATCACAAGTTGTATTGCAGGCAATTATAAGCGGAATACTAATGGGTCTTATCTATGCATTAATTGCTGCGGGCCTAAGTTTGATTTTTGGTCTTATGGAAATTGTAAATTTTGCACACGGAGATCATTTAATGATTTCAATGTTTTCTGCCTTTTGGTTTTGGATGCTGTTTGGAATTGATCCAATTTATTCAATCCCACTTACTATTTTAGTAATGGCCACACTTGGCGTTGCAACACATTATTTTATTATTCGAAAAATTTTAAACTCAACAATGTTAGTTCAGATTTGTGCAACATTTGGTCTTGCAGTTGCTATTCGAGCTCTAGCACAATTTTTTTTTACGCCTGATTTTAGAACAATTAAAAATCCAATTATCCAAGGCAAATTTGAAATTGCAGGGATTTTTATTGGTCAGCCACAATTATATGCAAGTTTAGTTTGTCTCATTGCATTTATTCTACTTTATTTATTTGTAACAAAGACTGAAACAGGAACAGCATTACAAGCAACCGCTCAAGACAGACAGGCTGCAGAAATTTTAGGAATTCCGTCAAACAAAATGTTTGCACTAGGTTGGGCAATAGGACTTAGCTGTGTTGCAGTTGCAGGTTCAATGCTTTCAAATTTTTATTATGTATTTCCAGATGTTGGAGTTAACTTTTCTTTATTTGCATTTGTTGCAGTTGCCCTTGGTGGATTTGGCAGCATTACAGGAAGTTTGATTGCAGGGATCATTATTGGAATTGTTGAGTCAGTTGGCGGACTATTAATTGATCCATCATTTAAATTACTTTATGTTTTTGCAGTTTATTTATTCGTTGTAGTTGTGAGACCGCAAGGAATTTTTGGAAGATATTAAAATGATTAATAATATTTCAGCAAAATTATTAGAAGCAAAAAATGAACCGCTTTGGTATTTTAATAAAAACTCTCTTATTATTATTGGCATTATTGTTTTAGGTTTGCTTTTATTTCCTTTCACCTCACCATCTAAATTCGCATTACATTTAATGATGATGATTTTTATGCATGCTGTGATGGCGCAATCTTGGAATGTGCTTGCAGGTTTTTCAGGTCAAATCAGTTTAGGTCATGCAATATTTTACGGAATAGGAGCTTATGCGACTGCATATTTTTACGTTAAACTTCAAATCACGCCCTGGATTGGAATTTTAATAGGAATAGGAATTTCAGGATTTGTTGCAATGTTAATTGGTATTCCGATTTTAAGATTAAAAGGACATTACTTTGCAATTGCTACTTTGTTAATTGGCATAAGCTTTCAGGTTGTTTTTCAAAGATGGCCTGAGGTTGGATCATCATCAGGACTATGGATACCAATTAATAGAGACAGTCCTTGGAGTTCAATGCAGTTTCACAAGAGTAAGGTTGCTTACTATT
>CAIZLI010000186.1 GCA_903933765.1 uncultured Bacteroidota bacterium | reverse complement strand
TAGATGGGGATGATTTTTCTAATTTGGCTATTGGGATGGGTATTACTTATGCGCAAACTACATTGGATCGTTCTAAATTAAACTTTGCAAGCAGTTATAATCCATCAAATGGATCTTTTGATATTCCTTCCAATGAGATCTTCTTGCCCAATGCTGGTCGTTTAACAGTGAATACAGGCTTGCTTTATACCAAACATTCTTATGATAGTTATTTTCAATTAAGTGCCAATGGATTCTTTTTTGCAAAGCCTGACGTGACCAATTCTCCTTACAACGAAGCACCAGGAATGCGTACTGCAGTTTTTATGAATCTAGAAAGATATTTTAATAGCGATTATACCTTTTTATTACATGGCGCATTTAGTAGCAGAAATAAAGAAGATAGTTACTTTGTAGGAGGGAGTGTTTCTTTGCCCATTAAATATGAATTTGACCACGACCGTCGTTTGTACCTTGGTTGTTTCTACAGACAAAATGATGCCATTGTACCTACTGTCAATATCTTAATGGACAATTATATTTTTGGTATAAGTTATGATATCTATAGCAATGGACTTGCTGCTGCTGGATTAAGGTCTAATAGTTTTGAATTGACATTTTCAAAATCTTTTGGAAAACGGAAGCAGGAATTAATGCGTACTTTATTTGATTAGCCTTAACTGTAAGATTAAAATACAATCGAACAGTTTACCCATTCAGGATCAAAATTCGCATTGTATTTTTTGTAGAAATTGATTGCAGGCTCGTTCCAATCTAATACCTGCCAATTGACACCATTGAATCCATTTGCTTTTGCTTCTACTATCAATGCATCCATCAATAGGCTACCAATTTTCTGACCACGCATATCTTCTGTGACTAAAATATCTTCTAGGTACATTCTTTGTCCTTTCCAAGTAGAGTAACGTACATAATACAATGCCATTCCTACGACTACGCCTTTCGCCTCCGCTACAAATGCCCACCATACTGGGTTAGGGCCAAATCCACTTTCTTCAAAATGTTTAAGTGATACGGTGACTTCGTCTGGTGCTTTTTCGTAAGTAGCAAGTTCTTGGATCAATTCCATCATGCGAACACAGTCCTTACGAACAGCTTTGCGAATTTTTATTTCCATAAGAAGTCATTAAAAGCGTTTTAATTTTATTTTTCTACTTAGAAGTATAAAGTACTTAGAAAAAAGAAATATTCAAACTATGAAGATGCTTTTGCCAATGCTTGTGCTAAATCTGCTTCTAGGTCTTCGATATTTTCAATGCCCACACTCATTCTTATTAAGCCATCTGTAATACCATATTTGATTCTTTCTTCTTTAGGTATAGACATATGCGTCATGCTTGCTGGATGCGACACTAATGTATCTACAGTGCCTAATGACACTGCACGTGTACAAACTTCTATGGCGTTGATGAATTTCTTTCCAGCTTCAATGCCACCTTTTAGTTCAAAACTAATTAAGGGTGCATGTTGCTTCATTTGTTTTTTTGCAATAGCGTGGTGTGGATGTGATGTAAGTCCTGTATAGTTCACCTGTGCAATGGCAGGATGTGCTGCTAAAAAATTTGCCACTTTTGCTGTATTGCTACAATGTCTTTCCATTCTAACTTCTAAAGTTTTCATGCCTTGTATTAATAAGTAGGCATCAAAAGCGTTGCTATTGCCACCCATTAACGCATGCCATTTCCAAGCTTTCTTATTCATGAATTCCAGATCCTTACCCAACATTACACCATGCAATGCCGATCCGTGTCCGTTTAAAAACTTGGTTGCAGAATGAAAAACAAAATCTGCTCCTAAAGCAAAGGGTTGTTGTAAATAAGGTGTTGCTACTGTATTGTCTACAGAAACTTTAATGCCATGTGCTTTTGCAATAGTGCAAATCGCTTGAATGTCCACACACTGTAATGTAGGATTGGCAGGGGTTTCAAGGTGAATTAATTTTGTACTTGGGTTGGCTTTGATGGTTTCAACTAAAAGATGTTCATCGTGAATATCAATTAAAACAATTTTCACACCAGCTTCTACCAATACTTTTTGCATTAATTCTTGAGAGCCTCCGTATAATGAATAATGCGAGATCAATGTATCACCTGCGCTTAGGTTACTAAAAAATAAAGTCGTCATAGCAGCTTGTCCACTTGAATGCAACAATGCTTTTAACTCTAATGGTTCGCCTTTTTCATTCATCAAGCCATGTGACTCTAATGCTGCAATAGTTTGCTCTGCTGCAACAAAAGTAGGGTTGCCCCATCTTGTATATAATTTAGATTTATCTTCTCCTTTAAAACGCTCCATTCCTTCCTCGGCAGAATTAAATGTAAAAGTTGATGTAGCATAGATAGGCGTCGTATGCGAAAAACTATCATTGTCATGTCCGGCAGTATGCAATGTGACTGTACTAATTCCTTTAAATTTTTTTTGACTCATAAAGCGGTTTTTTTAATGATTCGATTGCTACTTACTAAAGATACAATTAATAAGCCCATTTAACCCATGCTGCACCCCAGGTAAATCCTCCACCAAAAGCAGCCAATATTAAATTATCTCCTTTTTTTAGTTGAGACTCCCATTCCCACAAGCATAATGGGATGGTTGCTGCAGTGGTATTGCCATATTTTTGAATATTGATCATCACTTTTTCCTTAGGCAAACCAACACGGTCTGCAGTGGCATCAATGATTCTTAAGTTTGCTTGGTGTGGCACCAACCATGCAATATCTTCTCCTGTTAAATTGTGTTTTTCTAAAAGTTCTGCACTTACATCTGCCATCCCTTTTACTGCAAATTTAAAAACAGGTTGTCCATCTTGGAAGGCGTAATGTTCTTTTGCCATGACAGTTTCGACCGATGCTGGCTTTAAACTTCCTCCAGCTTTAATATGTAAGTATTCTCTACCAATGCCATCACTTTTTAAAATAGCATCCTGAAATCCATCCTCATCTGCACTTGGCTCTAATAAAACTGCGCCAGCGCCATCTCCAAAAATGATACAGGTTGCTCTATCTGTATAATCAATAATAGAACTCATTTTATCTACGCCCACCACAATCACTTTTTTATACCTTCCAGCTTCTACAAAACTTGCACCAGTTGTTAAAGCAAATAAGAAACCACTACATGCAGCGCCAAGGTCAAATCCAAATGCATTTTTTGCTCCAATTTTATCTCCAATGATATTTGCTGTTGCAGGGAACACCATGTCCGGAGTTACCGTGGCACAAATAATACAATCTATTTCTAATGGGTCTAGGTTCTTTTTTCTTAGAATTTCTTCGACAGCTTTTGCAGCCATATCAGAGCTTGCTTTGCCTGGTTCTCTTAAGATTCTTCGCTCAGAAATGCCGGTTCTACTCTTGATCCACTCATCGTTGGTATCTACCAGTTTTTCCAAGTCAAAATTGGTCAATTTGGTCTCTGGGACATAGCCTCCAACCGAGGTGATTGCTGCTTTCAGCTTTTGGGACATAATATCTAGTTTATATGGGCCACAAATATCCTAAAAAATGCTTAAGAATGACCTAAAATGGCCATTTTTCATTGTGTAAGCCTTATTTTTGGTTCAACTATGATTGCATTTTTACAAGGAAATTTTGTCCAACTGACCCCAGCTAAACTGATTGTGGATGTTGGAGGCGTTGGCTATGAAGTCAATATAAGTTTGAACACTTATGAATCTATCTCTGGTAAAGAGAAAGGGTTGCTACATACCTATTTACATTTAACTGAAAATTCCCAAGTATTGTTTGGTTTTTTTGGGCAGGATGAAAAAGAACTTTTTATGCAACTCATAAGTGTATCAGGGGTAGGTGCAAGTACCGCTAGGATGATGTTATCGGGGATGCGACCAGATGAAATTATCCGTGCTATTGTGCAAGGGGATGCACGTCAATTAGAACAAATAAAAGGGATCGGAAAAAAATCAGCAGAGCGTTTGGTATTGGAGTTAAAAGATAAATTGGCAAAATTGCCAATGCAGATGTCAGGTGGTTCCACATTTAGTAAATCTACTCCGCATCAAGACGCGATTCAAGCACTTGTCTCATTAGGTATTCAGAAAGTGGTTGCAGAAAAAGCGATTGATAAGGCGATACAATCAGAGGGAGCAGATGTTTCTCTAGAAATTTTAATCAAACAAGCCCTCAAAAATTGTTAATCAGTCATTTTTAATGCTTTATTCTTGAGATTCTTTCACACTATCTTATTGTTGTCTGGCATACTTCTATTGAAGCAGACTAGTCATGCCCAAGATACTAGTAGAATCATTGCACCATTTAAAGATACCACTGCAAAAAAAACGCCTGATACACTGGTGGGTAAACTAAGGTATCCTATTGCAGATAGACGTGCGGACTTTTTATCTCAGCCAAGTATTAATCCATTTGATATTAGAGATTCAAGTGTGCTCAACAGAAGAGTAGACTATGATCCTACTACTAAACAATATTATATAACAGAAAAATTAGGAACAGGGTACAATCGTTTTCCTTCGACCTTGAGTTTTGACGAGTTCTGGAAATTAAAAACACGCAAGGATGAGCAAGCTTACTTTATGCAGCGTGCTAATTCACTCGGTGTATTAAATAGAAAAATCACGAGACCTAAAACAAAAGTATTCAATAGTTATTTTGATCGATTATTTGGGAAGACAGGATCGGATTTAAAAATTGATATCAAACCTGTTGGAGAAATTAATATCAGGGCTGGGTATCAAGGACAGAATGTAAAAAATCCAACCTTGCCTGAACGTGCCAGAAGAAACGGTGGATTTGATTTTGATGCCAATACCAATTTTAGCATGAATGCAAGTATTGGTGACAAGCTAAGGTTTCCAATTAATTTAAATTCTTTGTCTAATCTTGGGTTCGATAATCAGATAAAATTAAATTATACCGGCAAGAAAGATGAAGTTGTTAAGTTTATCGAAGCAGGTAATATCAATTATATTTCTCGAAGCACTTTGATACCAAGTACGCAAAATTTATTTGGGGTGAAGACCCAATTGCAATTTGGTAAATTATTTGTGACTGGTGTGATGGCCAATCAAAAATCGCAACGTCAGTCTATGGCCTTACAGGGAGGATCGTCTACACAAAGATTCCAAAAAAGACTAGACGACTATGAAGAGAATAGACACTTTTTACTATCACAGTATTTTAGAAATAATTACAATAAGGTAATGAGTAAATTGCCGGTGCCTAATTCTCAAATACAAATTAAGCGTATCGAGGTTTGGGTGACCAATCGTAATGGTCAAACAACCAACGCCAGAGATGTGGTTGGTTTGGCTGATCTTGGTGAACCAATATTAAGAACGGAACGAAAAACTTTAGAGACCAATCCTAATAATCCATTCCCAGACAATAATGCCAATAGTTTGTATTCAAAAATTATTGGCAATCCTAACGCTAGAATACCTTCTGGTGTAGCAGGTTTTTTAGCCGGTACCAATTTGAGATCAGCTGAAGACTATGAACGCACATTTGCAAGAAAATTAACAGAGAATGAATATTTTTTCAATCAACAAGTTGGTTTCTTGTCATTAAATATTCCTTTACAAGCAGATGAAGTATTGGCTGTTGCTTTTCAATACGCCTACAATGGTAAAATATATCAAGTGGGTGAATTTTCGGAAGGGGTTGCCTTGGATCCAAAAAATGGGGTACAACAAATTTTATATTTAAAATTATTGAAAGCCACTACGCAAAGAACAGATTTACCTATCTGGGATTTAATGATGAAAAACGTATACTCATTGGATTTGTTTGGCGCTATTCAGCAACAAGATTTTCAATTGAATGTATTATACGAAGAACCTAGTGCTGGATTAAAAAGATACTTACCAGTTACCAATAAAGCAAATGAAGGCCTTTCATTGATCAAAATTTTACAATTAGATAAATTGAACAATCGAAATGACCCACAGCCAGACGGGATCTTTGATTATGTAGAAGGTTATACGGTCTTGTCTAGTATGGGTAGAATCGTATTCCCATTGTTAGAGCCTTTTGGTAAAGATTTACAGAACATCGCTTTTGCAGGAATAGATTCTGCTGTTTCAAAAAAATATATCTACAATCAATTATACCGAAATATTAAAGCAGAAGCACAAACCTATGCGAACTTGAATCGCTTTGTGATGGAAGGGCAAGTAAAAGGCAGTGCTGGTGGATCTGAAATTAGTTTAAATGCCTTCAATGTGCCTCCAGGTTCTGTGAGCGTTCGTGCTGGAGGACAGATTTTAAAAGAAGGCGTTGATTATATGGTTGATTATGGTTCAGGTACAGTAAGAATTATCAATCCTGGTATTTTAAGTTCGAATATTCCAGTGAATGTTTCTTATGAAAACAATTTAGGTTTTGGTTTTCAGGAGCGTGGATTTAGAGCTTTAAGGATTGATTATTTAGCGAGTAAGAATTTTAATTTTGGATTATCCTCTTCACGTTTAAACGAGCGACCATTTTTTATTAAGACTAATTATGGTTCAGACCCGATTAAAAATTCCATGTATGGTTTTGATTTTAACTATAAAAAAGACTTGCCTGGTTTAACAAGGCTCTTAGATAAACTTCCATTTTATAGTACAAAAGCAAAATCATCTATAGTGGCATATGGTGAAGCTGCTTATCTTAAACCTGGACATGCGCAACAAATTGGAAAAGGGTCTGAAGGATTGGTTTATTTAGACGATTTTGAAGCCACTAGGACAAATATAGATTTAAGATTTCCTTTCAATGCTTGGACATTGGCATCCACGCCTCAAAGCAAAATAAATGATTCTGATCCTGATAAATTTTCAAAATTTCCAGAGGCCTATTTAGCGGATTCAATCGACTACAATAAAAATAGAGCAAGATTAGCTTGGTACACGATTGAACCTAATTTACAAGATCGAAATAGTGCCAATAATCCATTAGCAAATAATGTAGCAGCTTTAAGTGATCCAAGAGTTCGTCAGGTATTTACCAATGAATTGTTTCCTCAAAGAACAACCAATATCACAGATGTTCAATTGCCTACTTTTGATTTAAGTTATTATCCAAAAGATAGAGGTCCGTATAACTATAATTATAAGGACTTGGATGCAAACGGGAACAGTAAGACGCCTTCAGATAAATGGGGTGGTATCATGCGCGCATTGGATCAAACAGATTTTGAAACAAATATTATTGAATATGTTGAGTTTTGGGTTCAGGATCCTTTTATAAGATCTGCGGCCACTAAAGGGAAATTATTTTTAAATTTAGGAAATGTGAGTGAGGATATTTTAAAAGACGGAAGACGTTTTTATGAAAATGGTATGCCAACTCCTACAATACCTGCTAGTATTGATAGTTCAACCTGGGGCAGAGTGCCTGTGACGCCAATACAAGTAACCAATGCATTTAGTAATAATCCAGAAGATAGAAAATTTCAGGATATTGGTTTTGATGGACTTGGTGATGAGGACGAAAGAATAAAAAGGGCTAATTTGATTAGTCAAATTAGCAATAGTAATATTGCACAACAATTCAGTAAAGATCCTTCTGCAGATAACTATGTATGGTATCGAGATGCTAGTTATGATGTAAGTAATGCCAATATTTTAAGCAGGTATAAATACTTTAACAATCCACAAGGCAACTCTGCTTTGGCTGGCAATAGCCAATTTAGTAGTGCAGCCACTTTATTACCTGATAATGAAGATTTGAATAGAGACAATAATTTAAATGAAACAGAGGCCTATTTTGAATACGAAATTGATTTAAAAAAAGTGAGATTAGGTGTGAATTCAACAAGGTATGTGACCGATTCAAAAACAGTTAGTGTGACTTTAGCGGATGGTTCTAAATCTGTAGAGAACTGGTATTTATTTAGGGTGCCAATTAACTCTAATTTAGCAAAAAGAATTGGAGGCATTAGAGATTATAAGTCTATTCGTTTTTTAAGAATGTACCTTACAGGTTTTGAGGATTCAATTACACTTCGTTTTGCAAGACTAGATTTAGTGCGTAATCAGTGGAGACAGTTTATGTATGATGTAGATACTTCTGGAGCGTATAAATTGGTTTCAGCTTCAACTACTGCAGCTACAATGAATACGATTGCAGTTAGTTTAGAAGAAAATGGTAGCAGAACGCCAGTGAATTATTTAGTGCCTCCAGGGATTGAGCGTGTACAATTATTAAGTAATAATGGAGTGAACTTATTACAGAATGAACAAGCATTAAGTGTTCAATTATATAATTTACAAAAAAACACAACTCCAAGAGGTGTATTTAAAACGATGAATATTGATATCCGTCGTTATGGCAACTTGTCCATGTTTCTGCATGCAGAAAATAAAAGACAGCCAGACATTATAGAAAAAGGAGTGATTACAGCAGTAATTCGAATAGGTCAGGATTTTCAAAATAACTTTTATGAAATTCGTATCCCATTAACTACGACTAAAAGAAAAACCTATTCAATTTCAGAAGTCAGAGATGTTTGGCCATTGGAAAATGAAATGAATTTGAATTTAATTGATTTAGTCAAACTAAAAATAGAAAGGGATAATCAGAACTTTAATTTTAATAGAAAGTTTGAAAGGCTTCAAGCTAATAACCATACTTATTCTGTGATGGGTAATCCAAATTTAGGAGAAGTGCGTGGTATATTAATTGCCTTTGAAAATACCACTTCTTCCACTCCAATAGATGCAGAAGTTTGGGTCAATGAATTAAGACTTTCAAACTTAGATGAACGAGGCGCTTGGGCTGCAATAGGTAGAATGGATGTGATCTTGGCCGATCTAGGTAATATTGCTGTCTCGGTTAATAATAGATCAACTGGTTTTGGAAGCATAGAACAAAAAATGAACGAACGTGCTAAAACTGGATTTACGCAGTTGGACATTGCCACCAATATTGATGCTGCTAAATTATTGCCTAAGCAAGCTAAAATTTCCGTACCAGTTTTTGCTGGTTTAAATAAAACACAGGAAAATCCTGAATTTGATCCATTCAATAAGGATGTCTTTTATACAGATCAAATTAAAAATGCAGATGCATCAAGGAGAGATTCGATAAAAAGAGCGTCCATTGACGAAAGCACCATTAAGACCTTGAATTTTACCAATGTTAGATTTCTGCCTGGTAAAAATAATACCATGTTGAGTCCTAGTAATTTTGATTTTAGCTATTCCTATTCTGAGTTACAGCAAACCAGCCCTTTAATTGAATTAAATCAGGTAGTCAAGCATCGAGGTTCAATTGGATATACATTTAACAATACTGGCAAGTCTTATCAGCCATTTTCAAAATTGATCAAGACTAAATCATCCTGGTTCTCATTGATAAAAGATTTTAATTTTACACCCGCCCCAAGTTTAATTAGCTATCGAACTGTTTTTGATCGACAATTTGGGGAGTATACGCCAAGATCTATCAATCCTTTTGATGGTCAAAAAGAGGTCGCAGAAACTACATTTGACAAGTATTTTACAATGGGTCGAATTTTTAATCTTCGTTGGCCTCTGACAAGATCCATAAATATAGATGTGATTTCAAACTTGAATTCAAGAATAGATGAACCAGATGGACGTATAGATACTAAAAAGGAAAAAAGTGATTTAAAAGAAGCGATTTTGAAGGGAGGACGCAACACACTCTACAATCAGCAAATTACAATGCGTTATGATTTGCCTACCAGTAAGTTCCCATTGACTGACTGGATTTTAACAAGTTATAATTTATCCTCCAATTACAATTGGATAG
>CAIZLI010000185.1 GCA_903933765.1 uncultured Bacteroidota bacterium | reverse complement strand
ATTGAGTTTTTTAAAACATTGAAGCAGCATGTTTATTATGGCTATAAATGCGTGGGCTTTATTCATGACGAAGAATTACAAAGTCAAGACAACACTGAGGACATACATTTTTTAGGAAAGATCCGTGATTTAGAAAATGCTTTAAAGGCACAACATATAGATGAGGTGATTATTTCTTTGCCTAGTGAAAAATCCTGGGAGATTCGTTACTGTGCCGAAATTTGTGACCAACTCAATGTGCGTGTTCGTTTGATGCCTGCGCTTCAGGACTTAACCACTAAGTCCGAAGAGATGGACAACCTTGGTTTGTTATCGGTGATCAATTTAAATGAACTGCCTTTAGATAAATGGGAGAATAAGTTTTTCAAAATATTATTCGATAAATTATTCGCAGTTTTATTTTTTGCAATCATTGGTTGGTGGTTGTTTCCAATCATCGCTATTTTAGTGAAGCTTGATTCCAAAGGACCAGTATATTACAAACAAGAACGTTGGGGTGTCAACAACCAACCCATCATTTGTTATAAGTTTAGAACCATGCATACCAAAAACGGGTACAATGGCAACGGTGGTGAAGATTTTGAACAAACTTCTCGAAACGATCCTCGTGTGACCGGATTAGGTAAGGTATTGCGTAAATATAGTATCGATGAATTACCTCAGTTTTGGAATGTATTAAAAGGTGAAATGTCTGTGGTGGGCCCTAGACCACATCCAACGCCTATGAACTTAGAATCCATGAAGAGCGTAGACAATTATTTAAAGCGCCATATGGTGAACCCTGGTATTACTGGTTGGGCGCAGATCAATGGTTGCCGCGGAGAAGTGCGTACCCATGAGGAAATGGAACAACGCGTGAACTTTGACTTGTATTATATTCATCGTTGGTCCTTTACCTTAGACCTGCAAATTATTTTGCAAACCATCATTAAAATGTTGCGCGATAAAGGCGCTTACTAAAATGTTTTTGAACATGCATCCTAAAAAAATTGTCAAAATAGTATTTTGTATTTTATTGTTGCAGACAATGATGCCCAATTTTACTTCATTGAATGCACAGGTGCAATCGCACCAGTCCACAGTCATTGATTTTTTAAGTCGTATGGCGCAGAAAGGAAAAATTGAATTCAACGATTTCATCAAACCTGTTGATCGTAAAATTATTTTTCAAAAATTAGAGGAATTACAAAATCAAAAAAATGACTTATCTGCAATAGAGCGAAAAGAATTAGATTTTTTTATTGCAGGTTTTACTTTAGAAAATTCAAAGGTCATTCATATTGGATCTGGTTTAGCAGATACAGGCTTAAATAAAAATTTATATAGCGGTCCTCAGTTTATTTCCTTCAAAAAATTAAAATCAAATCCATCTATACAGCAACACTTGATTGCATATAAGGACAATCACTTTGGCATCATCGTAGATCCAGTTGGTAATGTTACCATGCAATCTAGTAATGGCAAATCCAATAGCATCCAAGGCAAAGGCTTTCAGCTTTTTGGTTATGCCGGTAAGCGCATTGGTTTTCAATTGAGCTTTATGGACATCAATGAGCAAGGTGGTTTTGATTCTTTGCGCGTTGACAATGAATTGCCTGGCTTTGTTCGTAAGGAAACAACCAATCCAAAAATCTTGAACTACTCACAAATGAACGCCACTTTAAGCTATCGTTTAAATAAGGGTATGATTACAGTGGGTCAGGATCAAAATGTGATGGGTTATGGAAAATACGGTAACATCGTTTTATCGGACAAAGCACCTGCTTATCCTTTTTATGCACTCAATTATCAACCTAGTGCATGGTTAAAATTTAATTACATGCATGCTTGGTTAGAATCGGGTGTGTTAGATACACGTGCTAGTTATGATTTAAATAATAAAGTATATGGCGGTGTGCGTCAACAATACCTACCTAAATATTTTGCAACACATTCGGTAGAGATTGCGCCTATGAAAGGATTGAAAATTAATTTAGGTGAATCTATCATGTATAGTGAAAACTTGCAATTGGCTTATATGTTGCCTGTTACTTTTTTTAAAGCATTTGACAATCAAAAATATGCAGACAATATTTTAACCGGATCCAATGGTCAATTCTTTTTTGGTTTTAGTAGTCGTAATCAATTACGCAATACACACTTGTATGGTCAGTGGATGATTGATGAAATAAGATTGAGTACTGCTTTTAATTCAGGCAAGTCACGTAATCAATTAGGCTATCAGTTGGGGGCATCGGTGACAGATCTTTTTTTAAACTACCTGACTTTCAATGCGGAGTATACCCGCTTAAATCCGTTCATGTATCGCAACTTTATTGCTGCTCAAAACTATTCCAATGCCAATTATAGCCTTGGTGACTGGATGGGCTCCAATGCGGATAGGATTTTCTTGAGTGCCAAATACCATCCTAAAGCCAATTTAACCCTGGAGGCATTTGCCTTTATGTTGCGTAAAAATGGGGAAGGCAGTTTAGAAACACAGTATTTTGCTGAGCCTCAACCTAAATTTGGCTTTAATCCTCAATTCAAACGCACTAAAATGGGCTTAAATGCCCAATATCAACTCTGGCACAATTTGAGTTTGAACTTTAGTTATGCGAATACCTTCCAAAAACCCGCTATTGGCAAAGGCAAATGGTTTTCGGATGCCAGTTTAGGGATTTGCTGGAATAAATTTTAGTACTTTTACATATATAAGAAGATAATAATGACATCATTTTTTGCAAAAACAAAAAGCATCCTGGTTTTGGTTGCTATTTTTTTAGTTGGAAGCCTAGGGGCCCAAGACTTAAAGAACCTTAAGATCAATCAATTGTCCGATCAACAGATGATGCAGGTTTGGCAGCAATTTTCTGCTAAAGGCATGACTGAATCGGAAGCAATGAAGATGATGGTACAAAAAGGTTTAGGTCCGAATGAAGTGGGGATGTTTAAAAAACGTCTTGTAGGAATTCAGGCTGCACAAAAATCAAAATTTGGAACTACTGCTGCCAGCAAAAATTTCATTAAAGACACTTCGATGTTTTTACAGGATTCTAGTTGGGTGAACGAGGTGCCATTTATCCGCACCAATGAAAGATATTACGGCTATAGTTTCTTTAGCAATCCTAATACAGAATTCCAACCTAATTTAAATGTAGCAACGCCTAAGAACTATATTTTAGGTCCGGGTGATGAATTGAATATTACTTTAAGTGGATTGAACGAAACAGATATTGATGCAAAATTATCTCGTGATGGATCTATCAAAGTAGAATATGTTGGCGTTATTTCTTTAACAGGCTTAACAATAGAACAAGCGAAGCAACGCATTTTTGCGCGCATGGCTAAATCTTATCCTGCTTTAACAATGGGTAAGACAAAATTGAATTTGAGTTTATCTAATGGAAGATCTATCCGTGTAACAGTGATTGGTGAAGTAGAACGTCCAGGTGGTTATCAAGTATCTGCATTGGCGACTGTATTTAATGTGGTGTACATTACTGGTGGTCCAACACTCAATGGTACTTTAAGAAATATTCAAGTGATTCGTAATAATAAAATGGTTGCGACAATTGACTTGTATCCATTTTTACAAAAAGGTGTATTGCCTGCTGATATTCGTTTAGAAGACCAAGATGTATTGGTGTTCACACCTACTTTAAAACGTGTGGAGTTTGCTGGTATGGTGAAGCGTCCAATGGTGTATGAATTATTACCTAATGAAAACTTGGCACAAGCTTTGGCTTTTGCTGGCGGCTTTAGTGATTCTGCATTTACGGATCGTTTAAAGATTGTACAATTAAATGGTCGTGAGAAATTATATAAAGATGTTGAGACAAGTTCCTTCATGAACTACATCCCTATGCAAAGCGATTCTATTTTTGCAGAGAAGATGGAACCGCTGTTCGAAAACAAAGTGACCATCACTGGTGCGGTGTATCGTCCGGGTGAATACGGATATACGCCACAGCTTTCTCTTAAAAACTTACTTAAAAAAGCAGATGGCTTAAGAGCAGATGCATTTTTGACAAGAGCCATCATCAAGCGTGTTGGTGTGAACAGAGAAAAAACAATTGTTTCGGTTGATTTAAATACTTTAAGTACCACTGACATTGCATTGAGTTCAGAAGATTCAATTCATGTATTTGCGAAAGATGATTTAATTGAACAACAATATGTCACCATTGATGGTAATGTGCGCAATCCGGGTAAAGTGTTATTTAGAAAAGGTATGCAGATCCAAGACTTGATTGCACTTGCTGGTGGATTTTTGAATGACGCTGCTTACCATAGAGTGGAGCTTTCTCGTTTAGAGAAAAACAGAACAGATGCCATGAGCAATCAAATGGTGGACTTGATGAAATTAGAATTGGATGCAGCATTGACCAATAAAGACGCTTCTTTAACCCTAGAACCGCAGGATTATATTTATGTACCAAGATTGTTGAACTATAAATTTATTGGTGACGTAAAAGTGCGTGGTGAAGTTTTATTCCCAGGCAATTTTGCTTTAGAGCGCCGTGACGAAAACATCCAGGACATCATTACACGTGCTGGTGGTTTAACACAGTATGGTTCTTTAAAAGACTTACAAGTTTTCCGCAATGGTACAAGAATAGGGGTGAACCTTGAACAAAATGCAGCAAAAGACATGGGATTACTATTGTTGCCTGGTGATAGTTTATTTGTATCACGCAACGACCCTTATGTTGAAATTGTGGGTGCGGTGTACAATCCTCAATTAATTCGTTTTGAATCAAGCAGCTTCAAATCTTATATCTCTGCAGCAGGTGGTTTAAAGAACAGAGGCTCTTTATCTAAAGCCTATATTCAATATAGCAATGGCATTAATCGCAAGACAACTAAGTTCTTGTTCTTTAGATTTTATCCAACTGTAAAATCTGGTAGCAAAATTATTGTACCAGAAGTGCCTGAAAAACAAAAAGGATTAACCATTGCCGAAATCACTGCAATAACTTCTATCATTTCTGGATTGGTGAGCTTAGCTGCCATTTTAAAATTATAAACTGATGAACGCTCCAAACGATATGTCTAATTATCCTTACGAACAACCTTTCTCTTTCGCGAGTTGGTTGAATGGTTGGATCGTAAAAATTAAAAAAGTCATTAGTGCTAATTTTAAGATTGTACTAATGGTGGTATGCGT
>CAIZLI010000184.1 GCA_903933765.1 uncultured Bacteroidota bacterium | reverse complement strand
GCAATTTATCAAAGTCTAATATGGTTACAATTGATACCGTAAAGGCCAATAAAGACGCAGCAATTATTGATATAAGAGGTGTTGCTGAATTCAATAGTGGACATATTGCAGGTGCAAAAAATGTATTTGTTGGAACTTTATTACAAAATCTAGATAAAGTACCAAAAGACAAGCCAGTGATCATGCATTGCCAAGGTGGAGACAGAGCAGCAATTGGCTATTCCTTACTCGTTAAAGAAGGCTATAGCAATATTATGAACTATAGTGGTGGTATCAACGAATGGGTAAAAGAACAACAGCCAATTGTGAGCTAATAATTAAATAGAAACAATCTTCAACAATTAACAAACGAATTTGTTATCATCCTATGAAGGGCGTAAAAAAACAAGATTTACCTGAAAAAATTTGCAAAGTCTGTGGACGTCCATTTAGTTGGCGAAAAAAATGGGAAAGGTGTTGGGATGAAGTGCAATACTGTAGTGAGGGATGTAAGAAGCAGAAACTTAAGAAATAAAAGTAATTTTAACATTCTATTTAAAAGAAATAATTTCTAGCATAGAAAATTAGATAGCGCGATGATTCATCGCGCTATCTTTTTGATATTTTATTGCCGCTTGTTTTTTGACGACTACATTTGAAACGAATCACATCGGTGTTTCTTAATACAGCATGTTTTGTTTTTCGGGAAGCCATCCGTTTGCGCCACATTCTAAAACTAGAAGGTTTTGAGTTGGCACGCATAAATTCAATCACTTCTTTTTCACTCAATCCAAATTGAAATTGAATGGCTTCAAAAGGCGTTCGGTCTTCCCAAGCCATTTCAATAATGCGGTCTCTATCTTTTTCGACCCATTCAGATCTTAAAATAGGTGCTGCTGGTCTTGCATTAATCAAATCTGTTTTTTCCATTGTACAATATATTTTACTTTAATGCTTTTAAAAATTTTTCTGCGTTGTTCAAATGATTTGCCCTTTTTTCTTCTGGCATTTTATCCCAAGTACTTAATAGCATCGCCCATCTTGGATTTTTTGAAAATACGATACGCTGTTTGGATAAAAAGCGCCAAAATAAGCCATCCCAAGTTGCCTGCCATGCCCCTTTAGGAAAATCACCCATCTTCATTAAATAGTTGGACCCACAGATATAGGGCTTTGTAGTAATCATACCACCATCAGCAAATTGAGACATACCATAGACATTGGGCACCATGACCCAGTCATATGCATCAATATACATTTCCATAAACCATTGGTATACATCGTCTGGTGCAATCTCACAGAGCAACATAAAATTTCCTAAGACCATCAGTCTTTCAATATGATGATTGTAGCCAGACTCAAGTAATTTTTTAATACTGATATCTATTGGATCAATGCCAGTTGTGCCGTTATAAAAAGATTGAGGCATTTTTTTCGTAAAGCCCCAGAAATTTTTTGTTCTTTGTTGACTACCAATTTTTCGATAAGTCAATTGTACAAATTCTCTCCATCCAATAATTTGCCTTACAATACCTTCGATACTATTGATAGGTGCTTTTGCTTTTTGATAAGCATGCAATAAAGCTTGTAAAAATTCAGCAGGTTGGATGAGTCCTACATTTATTAATGGGCTTAATACACTATGAAATAATGTTTTTTCAGCGACCACCATGGCATCTTCATAAATACCAAATTGTTCCAGCTTTTCTGCAATGAATAAATCCATTGCTTTTTTTGCATCAGTATGTGTCACTGGATAATACAAGCTTTTATTTGCTCCAGTAAAAGGGGCTTCAGACTTTCCTGGATTATTTTTAAAATTTGCTTTTACATAAACTGTTGCTTCTTCTATGAATTCATTGGACTCAAAGAAATGAATCGTAGGTATCGCTGTGTTTTTTGGAATTTTTTTTCTGTTCTCTACATCAAAACTCCATTGCCCTCCAACTGGGCTGCCATCTTTTTCAATTAAAATTTTTCTTTGTTTACGTTGCTCTGTATAAAAACTTGTTTGGAAATAGGTTTTCTTATTGCCAAGTAGTTCGATGCTTTCTGTTTGATTATTTAAAAAATTTGGACTAGGTAAGTAGGTCAATTCAATTCCACCATCTTTCGTAGCTTTTGTTAATTGTCGATTTAACAAGTAATCACATGGATCGTAAAGTTTAATTTTTTCAACACCTTTAGACTTAAGCGCTTGGACTAATTTAGAAACTTTGGAACAGGGTTCTTTAGCTTCTATATAATGACAATCACATCCTTTTTGAGCAAGTTGAGCAGCATAATATTTCATAGTTGCCCTATGAAATAAAATTTTTTGTTGATGAAATTGATATTGAAGAAAAAATAGATCAGATTCAATCAGGTAAATAGCACCACTATCAGGGCCTAATTCAGACTGGGCAAAAAGTTGATGTGGAAATACGAGCTGTACCTGCATTCAGTTTAAACATTTTACAGCTAAAATTGTTCATTGAGTAGTACAATTAATGCCTATCAATGAATATCAGTTACGCTGCGCTTTTAGAGCAGGTCAAATCTTATCAACCAGGTAAATACCATTCGACTAGGAATTATATCAATGGTGCGGTGACTAGCTGGTCGCCCTATATCTCTAGGGGGTTCCTGAGTCCGGTATTGGTGATGGAGCAGCTTAAAGAGCAGCACAGCTATCAAGAATGGATCGGTTTTATGCAACAAATGGCATGGCGTGAGTATTTTCAAAGAGTTTGGCAGCATCAAGGGGATTTGATTTTACAAGACCTAAGGTCAGTTCAAACAGATGTCATTTTAGCACAAGTACCGGCGCCTATGCAGAATGCAAATACGGGCATCCATGCGCTTGACAATGCAATTACTCAATTGTATGGTACAGGCTATTTGCACAATCATCTAAGAATGTATCTTTCCATGTTGCATTCAAATATTTTTAAAGCAGCTTGGCTACCTGGTGCAAAGTGGATGTATGCCCATTTACTAGACCATGATCCTGCTGCGAATTTTTTAAGTTGGCAATGGGTAGCAGGTACATTCAGTAGTAAAAAATACATCGCCAATCAAGACAATATCAATAAGTACACCAATACAAAACAGGAGGGTAGTTTTTTAGATACTGAATATGAAAATTTAAAAGCAGCTATTTTTAATGCAGCTGGTCAAATTAAACCAAATCATACTGAAAAATGGTCAGCACCTTTAGATCAAAATTTTGATATCGATACCAATACTGTTTTAAAAAATATAAAAGAGAAAAACCAAATACAGATTTTTGATATCAATCAAGTATTGCCCAGTCAATCATTTTGTATTTACAATAGTTTTAATCTAGATCCTCTATGGCATGCAGAGGTTTCAGTGAATCGAATTTTATTGCTCGAACCCAAGCATTTGAATCAATTTCCTATTTCAGAAAAAGTCTTACAATTTGTCATTGATTTAGCAAAGACCAATATTCCGGGCATACAAATTTTTATTGGCAACTTTGAAGAGCTAATCCAAGTATTACAAACAAATTCAATCACTTCAAACGTATCAATAGAAGATACACAATCCGAAAAAAGTAAACCTATTATATACTTTAAAGAACATCCTACAACCAAGCACTATCAAGGCATACGCGAAGAACGTAATTGGTTGTTTCCTAAAGTGGATGGATATTTTCCGAGCTTTTTTGGGTATTGGAAAAAATGTGAACGCTTATTAAAATAAAAAAACGCCCCAAATTTGGGGCGTTTTTTTAGCGCTAATTTATTTTTTATAATTATCCATTTATTAACTGAATAAATAGAATCATGCGTTTTATTTCTTCCTTTCTACATCTCTATTTAACTCATCAATATCAACAGAACGCTCTGTATGATCTCCTAATAAATATTTAGAGAAATAATCTGCAGTTCTCCAGAACCAGTATTCATTCATATCTCCAAAGCCGTGTCTTTGCGTTGGTAAAATCAACATATCAAAACGCTTGTTGGCTTTAATCAACGCATTCACTACTCTTAAGGTATTAGCAGGGTGTACATTGTTATCAATCTCACCATGAATTAATAATAATTTTCCTTTTAAGTTTTTAGCTAAGTCTTGATTTTTATCAATCATATAACTAAAACTGGTATCGCTTTTTTCAGAGATATTTTCTTTCACACCATGGTGCTTTTCACTCCACCATCTATTGTAAACACTATTATCATGGTTACCTGCGTTACTTACTGCTACTTTAAAGACATCTGGATAAACCAACATCGCAGCAGTACTCATAAATCCGCCACCGCTATGTCCATGAATACCAGCTTTGTTTCTATCGATGAAACTAAATCTATCTGCCAATTGTTCGATGGTCGCTTTTTTATCGGCAAGACCATAATCTCTTAAATTACCGTAACCATAGTTGTGATACCATTTGCTTCTAGCTGGATGGCCACCTCTGTTACCCATTGTTACCACTACAAAACCTAATTGAGCCAAACGGTCAATACGATCCATGCCCTTACTAAAGGACTTATTTACAGACTCTGTTTGAGGACCAGGATATACATACTCGATAATTGGATACTTTTTAGTGCTATCAAAATCATAAGGCTTATACATTACGCCATATAAATCGGTAATACCATCGTCTGCTTTAATCTTAAATGTTTCAGGAAATTTATAACCTGTAGCCATTAGATTTTTTAAGTCTGCAGTTTCAAGATCCATTATTTTTTTCCCATCAAAGCTGTGTAAGCTAGATACCGGAGTCGTATTTACTC
>CAIZLI010000183.1 GCA_903933765.1 uncultured Bacteroidota bacterium | reverse complement strand
AGTGGCACTATTTTAAGGATAGTGGTCATGAGAATTATTCTTCCAGAAGCATATACCCCCATGGTATTGACCCAAGTAAGGAACCAAAGGAAACCCAGCCCTGTTGCTAAAGCGATACTTGAATTTTGAGCGAGTATAGGAAAAAAAGTACTTAAGGCACTTACCAAGGAAACTGCAATCGCCGCATTGGTTGTCCAAACAGAAATTAAATAGCCCCAGCCAACCAAAAATCCTGCAAAATCACCTAGCCCTGCTTTTGTAAAGGCATAAGGACCGCCGTCTGAAGATGGAATTAATTTGCTAAGGTTGGCAAACACTTTTGCAATCACAATGGCGCCCAAGGCCGAAAAAAGCCAACCAATTAAACTGATACTTCCAAAACTAGCCAAGGCAGAAGGCATCAAAAAAACACCCGCACCAATCATATTCCCAACGACAAGTGAAGTGCTTGTCCAGATACCAATTTTTTTATGTTCCATTTGCATGATTCAAGATATGAAAATATTGGAACAAAAAAGGCCCCTCGTATTACGAGAGGCCTTTTAATATTGAGTATTAAGTAAAATTACTTAACAGTCCATGTTGCTCTTGTGTTCGCACCCACTAATTCACCATTTTGGATACTTGCAGACCAAGAATCAAATACTCTTCCATCTTGTGCATATAATTTCCATCTTACTGTGAAATTATCAGACTTAATAAAACGAGTTTTCGCAACTTTACGATCTGCTCTTTCTGGATTATCAAACACATTTACTGCAGCAGCACCATTGTACTTTCGTGTTGCAGCTTTGAACAAATTGTAGACAACTGCAGGTGTAATCTTAATAGTATACACTTTACGATTTTCTGGATTTGCTACGTTTAAACTTGGATCATTTAATCCAAAAGTGCTCAAATGTGTAACAGATACATCAGACTCTTTAACTACATCAAAGTAAGTCTCAGTAAAAGCAATATATGGTTCAATTTTATTGATTACCACATTCTTACCATAGTTATTCCAACTGATATCTAATCTTACTTCAGAGGCATCCATATCGCCTAATTTGAAAGAGTTGAAGCCAGTTGCAAGTGTGCCATTTGCTGTAACACCATCTTCCCATCCTGGCAAAGGAAGGAGTTCTTCCTTTGTACAAGAAGTCATAAGAAGCATACCTGCAAGAGCAAACATGTAAAAATTTCTTATATATTTCATATTAAATAATTTAAAGGTTTAGAATTTAAATTTAACAACATCCCAGAAAATAGGGTCTCTATCAAAGATAACAGCACCATAACTAGTAGCGTTTGCATTCAAATTCAATTCAGTTGAAGGATAAGGCAATCTTAAAGCAAATTGTCTTTGTCTAGAAGCTGGTTCATCAAGTGTAGTTGGTAAACCTGTTCTTCTAAAAGTAGAGTACAATTCATTACCATTACCTAAGCCAGAGAACCATGCTTGTTTCAATACCACATTCAACTTAGCATCGTTAGAAACAGCAGCATCGTATCTTGCTAACCACTTATCTACATAAGTTGTTACAGCAGTTGTAGATGGATCTGTTGCAGTTGGGTCAGAACTTTTTGAATGTCTAACCACGTCTGCAATAGATTGTCTCATTGCTGCTTCAAACAAAGTTTTTGTAGCTGCAGTTACACTTCCAGAAGCAATTTGTTGCTCTAAATCCCAATATTGAATCATATTGAAAGTGATCATAGGGAATACACCGTTACCAGCACCAGAACCACCTAATAATGGTTTGATATCAGCTTTAGCAGCTGTTCTAGCAAAGTCTACTAAACCACCACCAGGGTAAGCAGCAGGTACTGCTCTAACAGCAACGTCTGCAGGTACACCAGTTTGATCACCTCTTACACGTCCAAAGTATCCAGCTAAATAAGCTGAGTCAGCTGCTGTGTTGGTTAAAGTACCACTTGCAGTTAACTTAGACCAAGTGCTATTATCTAATACCATATAACCTCCATACACAGGAATTGTTCCCTTGTCTGTAGAATTATTAGGATCTAAAAGCGTAGCAGTTTGTCTTCTTACTTGGTAAGGTAAACGTGGGTCACCTAATTCTAACATTTCAAGCATGAATTGCTTAGAGAAATAAGTGAAGTTGTTTGAACCTAAATAAGCATCTGTAAACCATGGGTGACGTCCTTCAGGAGAAGCCACTTTATTGTACTTAAATAAGAAGTCTTCTGCACCAGATGTTGCAGAAATATAGTTTGCAGTGCTAGCTAAAATTGTTTTAATCTTCGCATCAGCAGAAGGATCTACTTTTCTAGTCTTAATCAATAAAGATAGTTTTACAGAGTTTGCAAATTTCTTCCATCTTGTGATGTTATTTGCAAAGTGGATATCTCCTTTTAAAGCAATCGGGCTTGTTTTTGCAAACTCAGCAGCAGCTGAATCTGTCATCGCGATCAACTTAGCGTAGATATCTTTGTCTTTACTGAACTTTGGTTCATTGATTGGAGTTGAAGCATCTCCACCGAAAGCTTCTTCAAAAGGTACATCACCAAATAAGTCAACGAATTGACCAAAATAGTAGGCTTTCAATGTGAAAGCAGCACCTCTAAAATGAGGACTTTGACCTGCAGCAGTTCTGTCTAAGATACTTTGTAAGTCCTTCATACCACCTGTGTAGAAAGAATTCCAAGTTCCATTGTAAGAACTATTAGTCAAAGCAAATGCATCTGAACCCTGGTTCGCCAAGATCCCTACAAAACCTAATGTAGTAGTACTCATCCCGTTAAAAATACCAGGAGTTGTTAATTCTGCAGAGGTTAATAATAGGTCCAAAGGCGCAGAAACAGGGCTATTTGGATTGACATTGATGTCAAGATCCATAGCTTTTTTACAACTAGAGACTGTAATCCCCAGCGTAATAGCGCTTAATATTAAATAGGATTTTATTCGCATCTTATTATATTTTAAAAGGTTACAGTTAAGTTGATACCAAATCGTTTTGTAGTTGGTGAAGCACCAAAATCAAAACCTTGCACGTTAGATGTAGAAACACTAGAAAGAACTTCCGGATCGAAATTCAATCCTTTCAACACGTTAGGTGCTTTAAACCATAAGTTACGACCTGTTAAACTAAGTCTAGCCGTTCCGAATGGAGTTTTCTTTAACATATCTCTAGGTAATTCATATCCTAATGTTACTTCACGTAATCTGATTGTAGTCACATCATACACGTTCGTCTCGTCCGCACCATACGCACCATATCCATCAGAGAAATGGTAGTCGAATGCAGTCATTGGAGTTGTGTTTTTGATTTGATTACCGCTTGCATCTTTAACTGCTGCATAAGTTCCTGGATCTCCGTATACACCTGGGATGATACGAACACCTTCTCTATCTACAGCATATTCGTTGTTCAATTGACCGCGTAATAAAAGAGATGCAGCTGTTACACTATACATATCTCCACCATGGCGGTAATCTAATAATGCACTTACAGAGAAACCTTTGTAAGAGAAGTTATTGATGAATCCAAGTGTGAAATCAGGGTTTGGATTTCCGATGATTTCAGAATCTGGATTTGTAAATGGTAAACCTGTGTTTTTGTCAATCAATAAAGCACCATTCTCTGCTCTAGCATTTCTAGAACCAAAGATCATACCAAATGGTTCGCCCTTTCTGATGATTGTTCCTAAGCTGCTGAAACCAGAACCACCTAAGAAGATTTCGCCAGTAGGACCAGCATCCAATACCATAGAACGGATTAAGTTAAAGTTGATATTCGTAGTCCATTTGAAATCAGTAGTTTGAATATTTGTAGTTGTAATACCTAATTCAATACCCTTGTTTTCTACTTCACCCGCATTTACTACACGAGAAGAGAAACCAGTAGATCTTGGAGAAGATACTGCGATGATTTGATCCTTTGTTCTTTTTCTAAACAAAGTCAAATCAAAGTTTACTTTATTTTTAAACATACGTAATTCTAAACCTGCTTCAATCTCTGAAGTAATTTCTGGCTTTAAGAAAGCATTCTTTACTTCATTACCTAAAGTAGCATAGTTGAATTTAGTACCACCATCATTTGCATAAGCTGCACCAATTGGGTTAACAGAATAAATAGTTTGTAGTTGATAAGGAGACGCATCACCCGCAACTGACACACCAGATACTCTTAATTTACCGTAATTGATAATGTTCTCAGGTAACTTCACTAATTCTGTGAATACGAAACCAAGACCCACACTTGGGAAGAAGTAACTTCTGTTATCAGAAGGTAATGTAGAAGACCAGTCGTTTCTACCAGTTACGTTCATGAACAAGTAATTTCTAAATCCTAATTGTAAGTCAGTTAAAAGACCCATTTTACGGCTCTTCTCAAAACCATTGAAATCGTTGGTTACTGTAGCAGTATTTTTTAAAGAACGAATAGCTGGGTCAATTACACCGATACCAGTGTTCTTCATGTAACGGTTGTACTTTTGTAAGTAATCCGCACCCACTACCCATTTAACATCAAAGTCTTTGTTGATATCAGTCTTATAAGTTGCTAAGAACGTGTAGTTCAAAGTCTCATTTGTGAAATCAGCTTCTTGATAACGACCTACAGGTTGTGATGTACCACCTGGGCGTAAATAGTTTGTTTGATGATCTGTGTAAGTATTGATACCACCACGAGCAAACAAATTAATTTTAGAATTGATGTCATAACTAAATGACAAGTTACCAAATACACGATTTACTTCAGAAGTAAATGTATTGTACTTCGCAATCCAATAAGGGTTATCTAAAGCTCTATAGAATACGTTGTTTCCTTCTGGAGTTTCAAAAGGATAAGCGTTTAAGTTATAGTTTCTTGGTAAATAATACAAACGAGCATAGATAGAAGAAAATCCTTCACCAGGACCGTAGTCAGCGAAGTAAGACGCACCAGATTGTGGTGAGTTTTGGAAATTCTTTACATAGTTTACGTTACCTGTAATTACTAAACCGTTATTCAAAGTAGAATTACCACCAAAGCTTAATGAAGTACGCTCTGTCTTGGAATTAGGTACAATACCTACGTTATCCATTCTAGAGAAACCTCCATTGATACCAGTTTTACCAGTAGAAGAGTTGATGTTAATACTATTTTCAGCTACTGTTCCTTGCTTGAAGAAACCACCTACGATATCATATGCTTTGTATGGAACCATTACACCTACTAATTCTGGGAATGCAGCGTTGTAACGAGGAATGGTATAAGACAATGAAGTTAAAGGATGCGCAACTTCCATAGGAGATTGCGTTTTTGAATAACGCTCATATCCAACTGAAGCATTCACTTGATCTCTGTAAGCTCCAAAAGGAGAACCCCAGTTACCAATGAAACCTCCGTTGTAGTTACCATTTGAACCTTGACCATAAACGTCTTGGTATTCTGGTGTGTTACTTACATTTTCAATTGAGTAAGAAGAATTATAAGTTACTTCTAAACCTCTAGCTTTTTTAGTGTTACCTGTTTTTGTAGTGATAATGATCGCACCATTTTGTGCACCAGAACCATACAATGCAGCTGCGTTCGCACCTTTTAAGATAGTCATTGACTCAATGTTATTTGGATCAACGTCATATAAACGGTTAGAGAATACAGTGTTCGCATCGAAACCTGCAGATTGGTTTACTGAGTTATCAAAAGGGATACCATCTACCACAATCAATGGTTGGTTGTTACCAGAGAAAGAAGTAATACCTCTAATGTTGATTTTACTACTTTGACCAGGAGCACCACCACCACCAACTACTGTCACACCAGGTACTTTACCTTGTAATGCACGTAAGATATCTGGCTCAGATTTTTGTGCTAACTGATCGGCTTTAACATCCACTACTGAAGACGATAAACGCTTTTTTGAACTAGACTGTCCAAAAGAGGTTACGACAACTTCAGATAAAGAAGCATCTTCTTGTTTTAAACTTACATTCAAAGTAGTTCCGTTAACTGTGAACTCTGCTTTTTTGTATCCAACACTAGAGAAAACTAGTGTAGCTCCAGATTTAACTGAAATTCGGTACAAACCGCCATCATCAGAAACAGTTGCAATTTTTGAATTTTTTTCTTGTACTGTAACACCGGCTAAGGGCGCGCCTTTGTCACCTGTCACCTTACCAGTGATAGTCACACTTTGTGCAATTGCAACTCCGATAGAGCAGCATGCCAATAGCAGACCAAGTAGCAATTTTTTTCTCATACTGTTAAAAATTTAATAATAAATACGGCTATTTTGTATAAATAACTTGGGTTGAAATTAAAAAAAAAATTCTTATT
>CAIZLI010000182.1 GCA_903933765.1 uncultured Bacteroidota bacterium | reverse complement strand
TGAAAATCAAGGACTTACGTTAAATCGTGGGTCCTTTGTTGTTTCTGCGTGAGGTTTGCGTGAGGTTTTGCGTGAGGTTTTTGATTATAGTCAGACATTTGAAAGAAAACTTACTAAGTTTATTTGCTTCTAATAATTTGTGTTTTGTTAGTTGAGTCCATTAGTACTATATTTTTCCTTATTTCATAAAATCAATTCCCAAATACATAATTTTTAAGAAAATCAGGAAGCTAGTTTTGCTTCATGAAAATTTTTAAACAAAAATATATTTTACTAATTATAATAACACTGAGCTTGAATCAAAATATACTAGCTCAAACAACCAAAGTTCAAAAAGATAGCACTCATTGGCATAATTTAAAAGATGTGACCATTGTTGGCCGAAATAGTAAAAGCGATTACCAGCAAATACCTGAAATTGTTGGTACCAATATCTATGCAGGAAAAAAGAATGCTTTAATCGTACTTGATAATGTGCAAGGTAATATTGCCAATAATACCATGCGTCAAGTATTGACAAAAGTACCTGGTATTCATATTTGGGAAAGTGATCCAAGTGGCATTCAAATTGGCATTGCTGCAAGAGGGTTAAGTCCAAATAGAAGTTGGGAATTCAATGTCAGACAAAATGGCTATGATATCGCAGCCGATCCATTTGGATATCCAGAAGCATACTACAATCCACAACTCCAAGCTGTTCAAAGAATAGAAATTGTAAGAGGGCAAGGAGCACTTCAATATGGACCGCAATTTGGCGGAATGGTTAACTACATCTTAAAAAATGGAACTAAAATCAATCAACCATTTGAATTTGAAACACAACAAACTATTGGAAGCAATGCTTTACTCAATAGTTTTAACGCCATTGGAGGAAATAAAGGAAAAGTAAACTACTATTCATTTTATGATCAAAGAAATGGTGAAGGCTGGAGGGACAATAGTCAATTTTTTTCAAAAGCAGGATTTGGCTCCCTTACCTATCAATTCACTAAGCAACTTTCACTTAGTTTCGAATTGATGCATTCTCATACTAGAAGTCAACAGCCTGGAGGTTTAACAGATACTCAGATTAAACAAGATGCACAACAAAGTTTTAGGAGCAGGAATTGGATGGATATCAAATGGACGACACCTGCAATCAACATTCAATATGAAATCAATGACCATAGTCGTTGGAATACAAAAATATTTGGAACCATTGGTGACCGTAATAGTGTTGGATTTTTACAATCTATCTTAGTTAAAGATAGTATCAATAATGCTACGAATCAATATAACAATCGCATTGTAAATATAGATCAATATAGAAACTATGGACTTGAAAGTAGATTCATCACTGATTATTTTATTGGAGAAATGAAAAATACGATTTCATCTGGAATCAGATTATATAACGGTAATACACATAGACTAGCAGACGGAAAAGGCACTACCGGATCTAACTATGATGTAAGTATCGAAGGACTTTATCCAAGAGACATTCATTTTAGATCAAATAATGCTGCAGTATTTATTGAAAATATATTTAGAGTTACAGAAAAGCTATTGATCATTCCTGGTTTTCGATATGAATGGCTGGAAGGATCAGCAGGTGGGAGCAATGGATTAAGCATGAATGGTGCTTTAAACAATCTTCAAGAAATTCAAAGAAGCAGAAGTTTTGTTTTGGGTGGAATTGGTTCAGAGTATCATTTAACAACGAACACCGAATTGTATGCAAATTTTTCTCAGGCATACAGACCCATTCAATTTGCAAATCTACAAGCACCCCCAACAACCGATTTGATAGATCCAGATTTAAAAGACGCTAGGGGTTTCAATTTTGATCTTGGCTATAGAGGGAAAGTGAAAAATTATCTTCAATTTGATATCAGTGGATTTTATTTACAATACAACAATCGTGTAGGCACTATCACACCATCAGGCAACAACTACAGACTCATTACCAATGTAGGTGCAAGTACAAGTAAAGGCTTGGAGACTTATATTGAGTTTAATCCTGTTAGGGCTTTTACGAATAGTAAGTATACCGACTTAATTTTATTTAGCTCATATGCCTACACTGATGCTAGATATAGTGGCAATCATCAAGATGCGAATACGAAAGGTAAAAAAGTAGAAAATGCCCCGCAAGATATTATAAGAGCTGGAATTAGTTTTGGCTATAAAGGTTTATTAATCACCACACAGTTAAGTCATGTTGGTGCTGCATTTAGTGACGCCAATAATACCATTATTCCATCAGCAAACGGAAATACAGGCATTATTCCATCTTATTCAATCATTGATTTAACTGCATCCTATAAATTTTCTAAAAAAATGAATCTAAAAGTAGGAGTCAATAATGTGGAGGATATTAGGTATTTTACTAGACGTGCAGGAGGATATCCTGGACCAGGTGCATTACCAGCTGACGGTCGAAACTTCTTTATTTCAATTGGTGCTAAATTCTAAATTAAAGATACATCCCTGCGTGAGGAAAACACCCCCTGAATTCGGTCAAAATCGGTCGTTTTCGGTTTTGTCAAAACATAACTAATTACAAATCAACGCCTTCATTTTCTCAAAAAATCTTCATAACCCTGAGGTCCCGGGTTCAAATCCCGGTCTCGCTACATGAAAATCAAGGACTTACGTTAAATCGTGGATCCTTT
>CAIZLI010000181.1 GCA_903933765.1 uncultured Bacteroidota bacterium | reverse complement strand
TGTTTTGAGCTATTGCTACTCCAATCATCAAAAAGGAGGCAAGAAAACTCAATAGAAAGAATTTTTTCATCATAGAATTTATTTTTTTGAAAAAACCATATTGGATTGAATTGCAATTTAACAAAAATTTAATAGTATTAAGTGATTGTTACCTATTTTTTTGAAATTTTAGTTTTTATATTAATTGTTTTTATTATATATAAGTTGTTCTGATACTTGCCAATTAATTCATGACATAAAAAAAGGAGTACTTACTAAGTACTCCTTTTAATTAAATCCTATGCTTTATTAGTAGCCAGCAACCTGTGCGATTTTACCAGCACTGTTCAAGATTTCTCTTTGTGGTGTTGGATATAAAGCTCTATATGCATTTGCTCCAGAAAAACCAGTCAAACTTGTTGCCAAACGACCAGTTCTCTTAAAATCAAAGAAAGCATGACCTTCATGTGCAAATTCCCAATACCTGTCTGCTAAAATTTCAGTAACCAAAGTTTTTGCATCACTAGTTGTAGAACTTGGTAAACCAGCTCTTGTTCTGATTACATTTAAATCAGCTAAAGCGCCAGTTAAATCTGGGGCAGCTTTCATAGCTCTTGCTTCAGCTCTAGTTAAATATAATTCAGCTAAACGAATAATGATTACGTTGTCGGTACCGTTGATTCTAGAGTACTTTCTAGTTTTATTAGTAGTACCCATCAAAAATACATTCATTGCTTTTCTACCATCCGCACTAGACTGAGCTACTAAAGTAGTGCTTGATCCAATCTCGTTTCTACCACCGAAAGTAGTAGGGAAATAATAAAAGGCGATAGAGTTGGTATTGTTGATGTCATAAGACAATTCAAAAATGCTTTCTGGTCTTGTATTTTGACTTAAGAATAATGAACTATAGTCAGAAGCCAAACCAGTACCGGTTCCTTTTAATGCATTGATTACTTCTGTAGAAAGTGTTTCCGCAGTGCTGTAGTCTTTAGTATACAAAGCAGCTCTAGCTTTTAAAGCTTTTGCAGCATTTGCAGTTGCACGACCAGCAACATTTGCTTTTAAATTAGCAATTGCATAATCTAAGTCTTCAGTGATTTGTGCCCAAACAGCCGCTTCAGTTGCAAGTTCTATTGGATCTGCATCCAAAGGTCCAAGGGTTGCTTTTGTTCTCAATGGCACACCTCTACCACTCTTGGTAAAACCTGTTGAACTTCCACCAAAAGTTCTTAATAAGTCAAAGTACATTAAAGCTCTTAAGAACCTTGCTTCCCCAATTGCTTGCGTTTTTGCGAATGCAGGATCAGTAATTGCATCAGCAGACACTAAGATTGTATTCACACGATTGATACCGTTGTAAATACCATTCCAAGCATTTGTGATATTCGTGTTGTCAGGAAGCAATGCTCTGTTTGAAAACTGTGCATATGTTGGGAAAGTACCTGTATGAGAAATTACACCAGCATACATATCTGATAACGCCCAGTACTCTAGTCCATAATAACTAGTACTTTGAAGCGCATTGTAACAACCTAATAAACCAGCTTCCACCCCTTGTCTATTATTGTATGCAGTAGTTGCATCTAGAGAGGTTTCAGGCGCTAGATCTATTACCTTCTCACATGCAGTTAGCATGAATATAGAAGTCGAAAATAATAAAATTTTATATAGCATCTTTTTCATTTGATAAATTATTAAATGATTGAATAATTAATTTAGAATCCAACATTCAAGCCAAAAGTGATCGTCTTAGCTTGTGGGAATGTTAAGAAATCTGTTCCTTGTGCAGTATTCGTTGTAGTAAACGTACTTACCTCTGGATCGAATCCAGAATAGTTTGTCCATGTAATTAAATTCTGCGCTTGTACATATACTTTCAAAGAAGATACTTTCATTTTTGATGCTAATTTAGAATCTAAATTATACGCAAAAACTAAATTTTTCAAACGTGTAAAAGAACCATCTTCAAGCCATCTGTCAGATGTACGACGGTTATTTGCAGGGTCACCATAAACTGCTCTTGGCATTGTTGTCGATGGATTAGTTGGCGTCCATCTGTTTAAAGTAGTCGCGTATTGTCCAAACAAACTATTCATACCTTCTGCAAATGCTCTGTTATTGTTATAAATTTTATTTCCACCAACAAACTGGAAGAACACTGTTAATTCAAAATTCTTGTAATTGAAATTGTTCGTTAAACTTCCGAAGAACTTTGGAAGTGCATTTCCTAAAATTTCTTGGTCATCAGAATTAATTTTTCCATCGTTGTTTAAATCTTTCCAACGAATATCTCCAGCTCTTGCAGCAGTTCCGTCTCTTGCAGCAACAATTTCAGAAGCGTTTTGGAAAATTCCATCCACTCTATAACCTCTGAAAGAACTCAATGATTGTCCTTGTTGAATCCAGCTCGCAAAACCAGAACCGAATGGATTACCACCAAAAATAGTGTCTACATTATTTGTTTGGAAAGTGATGTTGAAATTCGTTGTCCAAGAAAAATTAGGCTTAACAAAATTTCTTGTTTCCAATGAAATCTCAATACCCTTGTTGGTAATTCCACCCACGTTGTCACTCACTGAAGTGAAACCAGCATTGCCTACTAAACCTCTACTTGTTAACAAGTTGTCTGTTTTTCTGTTGTATACCTCAGTTGTTAAAGTGATCCTATTCCAAAAACCTAATTCCAATGCGATATCTGTTTGTGTAGAAGTCTCCCATCCTAATGAAGGGTTACCTAATTGAGATGGTGCTAAACCTGCAGAAGTTAAATAGTTCGCACCTGGGCTAATCAATGGTAAAGAACCAAAATTAGAACCAGAATTAGATCCACTAACTCCATGAGATCCACGAATCTTACCATTGTTTAAGAACTTAAGATTACGCATGAAACCTTCATCAGAAAATCTCCAAGCAGCAGACACCGCAGGGAAAGTTCCCCAACGCTTTTCCGCTCCTAAATTAGAAGTTCCGTCTCTTCTTACACTACCGCTTAATAAGTATTTACCTTTATAGCCATAGTTTACTCTTCCCACATAACCAATGATACCAAAAGCACTACCAGAACTTGATGCGTCTTT
>CAIZLI010000180.1 GCA_903933765.1 uncultured Bacteroidota bacterium | reverse complement strand
TTGTATTTTTTGTTTTAGACGAAGCAGATCGTATGCTAGACATGGGAATTGTGCATGATATCAAAAAACTATTGGCTGTCTTACCAAAGAAAAGACAATCCCTTTTCTTCTCTGCAACGATGCCTTCTGAAATTGTGAGTTTAGCAAATGCTATTTTAAATAAACCAAGCTCAGTATCAGTTACGCCCGTTTCATCTACCGTTGAAATCATTGATCAATCGGTTTATTTTGTAGATAAAGTCAATAAGAATTCCTTGTTAATGGAATTATTGAAAGACCAAAATATCAAAAATGTATTGGTCTTTACAAGAACAAAACATGGTGCTGACAAAGTGGTGAACTTATTGGTAAAAAATAATGTTTCTGCAGAAGCCATTCATGGTAATAAATCTCAAAATGCAAGACAAAGGGCATTGAGTAATTTTAAAGACCAATCCACCAGGGTATTGGTTGCAACCGATATTGCCGCAAGAGGAATTGACGTAGATGAATTAGCGCATGTGATCAATTTTGAGATTCCAAATATTCCAGAAACTTATGTGCACCGAATTGGTAGAACAGGAAGGGCTGGTGCATCTGGTGCAGCCTATTCATTCTGTGATTATGAAGAAAAAGCATTCTTAAAAGATATTGAAAAGCTGATTGGCAAATCCATCCCAGTGATCGAAAGCCATCCTTACCCAATGCAGCAGTTTCACGCAAATAAAACCTCAAAAGACGCAGGATGGGGCAAGCCCAATAACACCAGAGGAAGAGCACCAAGAGAAGGTGGAGCCAATGGAGGACAGAATGGAGGACAAAAAAGACGATTTAGCAATTCAAAACCGACTAGGTAATATTATCTTTGGGATAAGTACCTAAATCGTATGTTATGAAAAAATTGTTGATTTGTTTTTTGTTCCTTAACGCGCTTATTATTTCCCCCCTATTTGCACAAGAACGTCCTATTGCAAAAACAGACCTGCTTAGCAGTGCGAAGTTAATGGACCTTCAATTCACAGATGCTGAAATTGATTCCTTATTCAATGATGTATTAGACAATTTGGCGAACTACAAAGCGATGCATGGATTGTCTTTGAACAATAGTACACCACTCAGTCTTTGGCATACTGCCATTCTTCCAAATATGAAATTGAACAAAGTTCAAAAGCCTATCATTTGGGACGCACCAACTTCTGTGACAGTTCCAGCTAATAAAAATGAATTGGCTTTTTACTCAATAGAACAATTGGCTTTTTTAATTAAAAATAAAAAAATCAGTTCGGTTGAATTAACACAATTCTTTATTGATAGAATTAAAAAGTACGGTGACACTTTACAATGTGTGATTAGTATTCAAGAAGACCTGGCATTTGCACAAGCGAAACAAGCAGATGCAGAAATTGCTGCAGGAAAATATAGAGGTCAATTACATGGTATCCCTTATGGACTAAAAGATTTATTTGCTGTTAAAAATACCAAGACCACTTGGGGAGCTGCACCTTACCAAAATCAAGTTATTCAAGAAGATGCTTTTGTGTACGAAAAAATGAAAGCAGCCGGTGCTGTTCTGGTAGCTAAATTCACATTAGGTGCACTCGCGATGGGTGACTATTGGTATGGAGGTAGAACAAAAAATCCATGGAATTTGAACAATGGTTCTTCTGGATCTTCTGCAGGTTCAACTTCTGCAACAGTTGCAGGCCTTGTTCCATTTGCAATAGGTACAGAAACCTGGGGAAGCATTGTCTCTCCTGCAACCACTTGCGGTGCGACAGGGTTAAGACCTACTTTTGGAAGCATTAGCCGTTCTGGTGCAATGGCATTGAGTTATAGTTTAGATAAAGTGGGACCTATTACACGTTCTGCCAATGATGCAGCCATTGTATTTCATTATTTGCATGGCACAGACGGCAAGGATGGATCTGCCGTAGACATGCCATTCAATTACGCCCCAAAAACAAATCTAAAAACCTACAAAATAGCTTACGCAAAAAACTATTTTGATAAAATAAAAGATACCAATCGTTCAGAGTTTGAAGTCTTAAAGCAATTTAGAAAAATGGGTATTGAATTAATCCCAATCAATTTTCCGGACAGCGGTGTGTATCAGTTCAATATCATGGACATTGTGATTGGCGCAGAATGTGCTGCACAATTTGACGAGATGACGCGTTTAGGCATTGATGATGCAATGACAAGACAAACAAAAAATGATTGGCCAAATCAATTCAGAACATCCAGATTCATACCTGCGATAGAATACATCAATGCACAAAGGCATAGAACAACCCTTATGCAAAAAGTCAATGAAGTGATATCACAATATGATGCCATTATTTGTCCTTCTAGGGGCGGAGGTAATCAGTCAGCCATCACCAATTTAACGGGTCATCCTGTGGTTTGTGTGCCGACTGGATTAGATGCAAAATGGCAATTACCTACTGGCATTAGTTTTGTAGGAAAATTGTTTGACGAAGGCACTATTTTAAATATTGCACACCAATACCAAAAAGCAACTGGTTGGGATGAAATGCATCCTACTATGTTCAAATAAATTGCAAATACGATGAATGAAATTAAGAAAGTAGCGATTCAACAATTAGGTTATGGTTTTATAAAGGACCTACCTAAGGGTAAGGACGAATACTATTTACGCAATCAACAAAATAGAAGTGGCATAAAATACCGTGCCCTAACTGCATTAGAGATTGAGATTTTGGTACGCAATGGCAATTCAAGTGACGACTGGTCAAAATTATTGGTATCGAATGCTTTTAATCCCGAACTCGTTAAAAATTGTTCTTTCTTTGGATTGGTACGCATTGGCAATTTAGAAACAACCTGCCTTTGCTTTAGTGATTTAACAGTGCCTGTAGGCTTATATAATTCTACTATTATCAGTTGCGATTTTGGCAACAATGTAGCCATTCATAGTGTGAATTATTTATCGCATTATATTATTGGAGACGAAGTGATTATTAATAATGTCAATGAATTGGTGACAACCAACCATGCAAAATTTGGAAATGGTATTCTCAAAAAAGGCGAATCGGAGTCTGTCAGAATTTGGTTGGAATTATGTAACGAAAATACAGGCCGAAAAGTCCTTCCTTTCAATGGGATGACCACCGCAGATGCCTACTTATGGACAAGGAACAGACATGATAAAGTTTTACAAGACAAGTTCATCGAATTAACCGAAAAGCAATTTGACAATAAGCGAGGCTATTATGGAAAAATTGGAGACAGAACTGTGATAAAGAATTGTAGAATCATTAAAGACACTTGGATTGGTACAGACGCTTATTTAAAAGGTGCGAATAAAATAAAAAATATCACCATCAATTCTAATGAAATTGCCAGGACACAAATTGGCGAAGGATCTGAATTGGTAAATGGTATTATTGGATATGGTTGTAGGGTATTCTATGGCATTAAAGCGGTTCGTTTTATCATGTCAGATTATTCACAATTAAAATATGGTGCAAGATTGATTAACTCTTTCTTAGGACCTAACGCCAC
>CAIZLI010000179.1 GCA_903933765.1 uncultured Bacteroidota bacterium | reverse complement strand
TTAGGCGATTTTTTGGACTAATCTCAATTATCTTTGTAGCATGACCATTGAAATTCTTACAGTCCTTCCGGAACTTCTTGAAAGCCCTTTTGCACATAGCATTATGAAGCGTGCACAAGAGCGCGGGCATCTTGATATCAAATTACATCAATTAAGAAACTGGGCCATTAACAAACATGGACAGGTAGATGATTATCAATATGGAGGCGGGGCTGGTATGGTGATCATGTGTGAGCCCTTGGCCAATGCGATTGATGATTTACAAAAAGAAGGCGGTGCATTTGATGAAATTATTTTTGTCACACCAGATGGCAAAAGATTCGATCAAAAAGACGCCAATACCTTATCCTTAAAAAATAGGATCCTGGTCATTTGCGGACACTACAAAGGGATTGATCAAAGAATTCGAGACCTCTATGTGACTCAAGAAATTTCAATTGGAGACTATGTTTTGAGCGGAGGAGAATTGGCTGCTGCAGTCATTGTAGATGCAGTGGGGAGATTGATCCCTGGTGTATTAAATGACGAAACCTCTGCATTGACCGATTCGTTTCAAGATAATTTATTGGCACCCCCAGTGTTCTCTAGGCCAGCAGATTTCCGTGGATTAGCTGTTCCAGAAGTATTATTACAAGGTGACCCAAAAAAGGTGGATCAATGGAGAACAGAACAGGCGATGATAAGAACCAAACAAAGACGCCCAGACCTATTAGATAAGGACTAAGGCATTCGTTTACCATTTGTAACAAATTGCCCCTATTTTTCGGTTAATATTTGCATCTTTGCTCGTCCAAAAAAATTAGATGAAACGACCTATCCCATTTTGCCCCATCCTGCTATTTTTGCTATTTGTTCAATCTGCAATAGGTCAAACTACGGCTCCAAATCAGAAAGAATTTCAGCTTACAATCAAGCCTGCAAAAATGACCATCAAATTAGATGGGGTCATGGATGAGGCTGCTTGGAATACGGTTACTGCAGTCACTGATTTTAAAAAGAAATTTCCTAATGACATAGGCGATCCCAAAAAACAAACAGAAGTCAAATTTTTATACGACGACAAGTTTTTATACTTCGGTTTCAAAGTGTACGATAGTGGGACTGCAATTACAAGAAGTTTAAAAAGAGATGTAGGACATGACGGGATGGATGGTGTAGGCATTATCTTGGATCCTACCAATCAACAAACCAATGGCTTTTATTTTGTATTGAGTACATTGAATGTGCAATCAGAAGATCAATTATCAGGATCGAGTAGTGACGGGATTAATTATAGCTGGGATAGTAAATGGTTTTCAATGACCAAAGAATATGGAAATTACTGGATTGCAGAAATCGCCATTCCATTTAAATCTATTCGTTATGATGCTGAAAATAAAAATTGGGGGGTGAATTTTGTACGTATAGATGCCAAAAATTTTGAATACAGTACTTGGACCAGAGTTGCGACTAATTTTAAATCCTACGATCTTGGATTAACAGGATTAATGCAGTGGGAGGAAAAGCCTCCTGTTAGCTCAAACAATGTGATCCTATTGCCTTATCTAACTGGGGGTGCATCTGATGATAAACAATCAGGCCAAACAAATACCACTGGCAATGCAGGATTTGATGCAAAAATTGCCTTGAATTCTTCTTTGAACCTTGACTTAACTGTGAATCCCGACTTCTCACAAGTAGAAGTAGATAACCAAGTGACCAACTTAACTAGATATAATATTTTCTTACCTGAACGAAGGGCCTTCTTTTTAGAAAACTCAGATTTATTTGCTGGATTTGGTATTCCTCCTATTAGACCATTCTATTCAAGAACCATTGGTTTAGATAAAAAAGGAAATAAAATTCCTATTCTATTTGGTGCAAGACTTTCTGGTAATTTATCTCCTGATGTAAGGATTGGTGCAATGAATATGCAAACAGGTAGGCAAGGAGATTATGCACCTGAAAATTTTTCGGCATTTACATTGCAAAAAAGAGTTTTAAAAAGATCCATGATCAAAGGCTATTTTTTGAATAGAGAAAATTTTATTTCGGTTGAAGAAGAAAAATTAAATCCATTAAGCAAATATGGAAGGAACGCGGGTGTTAGCTTTGACTATTCCAATGCAGAGGGTACCGTAGGATATTGGGCGAATTATAATATAGCCATCAAGCCAACTATCAAAGACCTCAATAATTATTATGAAGTTGGCGCAAGTTATAATACTCGAAAATTTGGACTTGTCATTGACTTGGCCAATGTAGACAAGAACTATTATACCGACATGGGATTCGTTCAAAGAATCGAAAATTATGATGCCATTCGAGATACGGTGATTAGGGTTGGATTCAAGCATTTTTTTTCAGAGATCTCTTACAATATTTTACCATCAAAAGGTAAGCTTGGCAGGATTGAAACCTCTGTAAAGAATGCTATTATATTTAATCCAGATAATAGTTTTAACGAATGGGAAACTGGTATTGAAGTTAAAGCAGATTTTAAAAATGCTTCCAATATAAGGTTACGTCTTAGCAACAACGTAACCAATTTGCTTTTTGCTACCAGATTTACAGATGGCGAACCTCTCCCAGCGGCACAATATCAATATGGTAGATTTGGAATTGGCTATAATTCTGACACAAGAAAATTATTTGGATGGATGACTGATGTTTCATTTGGACAATTTTACAATGGAACTGTTCAAGGTTTTGGGGCTGGGATCAACTGGAGAAACCAACCACATCTTAACCTTCGTTTAAACGCTCAGTTCAATCATATTCAATTGCCTGGTGTTTATGGAAGTACAAAATTATTTTTAGTAGCGCCTAGAATTGAATATAATTTTAATACGAAGTTATTTTGGACCACATTTATTCAATACAATACACAGAGTAACAACTTTAATATCAATAGTCGATTACAATACCGTTACAAACCGATGAGCGACTTCTTTTTAGTCTATACAGATAATTATTTTACAGATCCTTTATTTAAAAATAAGAATAGAGCACTTATCTTTAAGCTTAGTTACTGGTTTTAATTCAAAACACTAAGCAATAAAATGCAAACAACTACCATTCATGGGCAATACGTTGATATTCTAAATAAACGTATTTATGCTGCTGAAATAAGCATACAAGAAGGCATGATTGTATCTATCACTGAATGCGCAATAGCCCCGAATCAATTTATATTACCAGGCTTTATAGACAGCCATGTGCATATTGAAAGTAGTATGTTAGTGCCTAGTTCATTTGCAAGACTAGCAGTTGTTCATGGTACCATCGGCACTATCAGTGATCCGCATGAAATAGCGAATGTATGTGGATTAGAGGGTGTGCAATATATGATTGACAATGGTAAAAAGGTACAGTTTCATTTTTTCTTTGGTGCACCAAGCTGCGTGCCAGCAACAGCATTTGAAACAGCAGGCGCAAACATTGATAGTGTCGCTACTGCAAAGCTCCTGGCTTCTCCAGATATTTATTATTTAAGTGAAATGATGAACTTCCCTGGTGTCTTGCATCAGGATACAGAAGTCATGCAAAAAATAAAAGCAGCTCATGCTATTGGCAAACCGGTTGATGGGCATGCACCCGGACTAATGGGCGAACAAGCAAAACAATATATAGAGGCAGGCATTAGCACCGACCACGAATGTTTCACAATGGAAGAAGCGGTGGATAAACTAAGTTTTGGGATGCATATTTTGATTCGTGAAGGAAGTGCCGCTAAAAATTTTGAAGCATTGTATGAGTTGATCGATGACCATCCTAAAAAAATCATGTTGTGTAGCGACGATAAACATCCAGATAGTTTATTGGAAGGGCATATCAATCAATTATGTGCTAGAGCCGTCGCTAAAGGAATCAATGTATTCAATGTATTGAGAGCTGCCTGTATTAATCCGGTACTACATTATCAATTACCAACTGGTTTTGCAAGAGTGTATGATCCCGCAAATTTGATTTTGGTAGAAGATCTTACAAATTTTAAAGTCCTGGAAACTTATATTGATGGACAATTGGTTGCAAAGAGCGGCCATTCATTGATCGAACCAGTTCAAGCGACAAGTATCAATCAATTCAATGCACACCCAATTGAAATACATGAACTTCAATTACCTGTTACAGCATATCCATCCAAAGATGGTTTGGTGCCTGTGATACACGCTATTGACGGACAGTTGATTACCAATTTGGTTTGGACTAAACCAAGTATCATAGACAACAAGATTGTAGCAGATACCGAAAAAGATATTTTGAAAGTAGTGGTGTACAATCGTTACCATGCAGCAACACCAAAAATTGGACTCATTCAATCATTCGGATTTAAAACAGGTGCGATTGCTTCGACCGTGGCGCATGATAGTCACAATATCATTGCAGTTGGAGTAGACGATGAAAGCATTTTAAAAGCAATCAACTTAGTGGTGCAAGACAAAGGTGGCATCAGTTGTGTGCAAAATGATGCATCAAAAGTCATTGGTTTGCCAGTGGCTGGATTAATGAGTACTGCCGACCCTTATCAGGTTGCTAATGACTATATTGAAATTGACAAAATGGCTAAATCATTAGGCACCCCACTTGGTTCTCCCTTTATGACCCTTAGTTTTATGGCATTATTAGTGATCCCACACCTAAAAATGAGTGATCTTGGGCTTTTTGATGGAGACCAATTTAAATTTTATTAATTTTATAGTATTGGTATTTTAGCAATAACGAAATAAAAAGTATATGGTCATTGACTTAAGCAAAAATAATAGTTTACTAAATCATTGGGTAGCAGAATTGAGAGATGTGCATGTGCAAAATGATAGAATGCGTTTTAGAAGAAATATAGAACGTATTGGAGAAGTAGCTGCTTATGAATTAAGCAAAACCTTGCAATTTAAACCTGTTGAAGTCACAACTCCGTTGGGTATTGCGCCTACTCAATTACTAAAAGAGCAACCTGTATTGGCAACCATCCTAAGAGCTGGCCTGCCATTGCATCAAGGCATGTTGAACTATTTTGATAAAGCAGATAATGCTTTCATCTCTGCTTACAGAAAACACCACCCAGATGGTAGTTTTGAAATCAGTCTTGAATATTTAAGTTGCCCTAATTTAAATGACCGCGTTTTAATCTTATGTGACCCTATGTTAGCGACTGGTGCATCATTAGTGGAGACCATTCAAGCGATTCAAAAAACATATACTCCGGCACAAATTCATATTGTTGTGACGATTGCTAGTCAGAAAGGTATTGAACATGTAGAAAAAGAATTGGGCGCCGATACCCCAATCTGGTGTGCTGCAATTGATCCTATTTTAAATGACAAGAGCTATATCGTGCCAGGTTTAGGTGACGCTGGAGATCTTGCATTTGGCACTAAAATGCAATCATAGGTCCCGGTTCGTTCGTATCTTTATCCTAAATACGAAGCATTGCTTAAAGAACTGATTTTATCCATACGCGCTTACTTTTTAGCCCATCAATTTATTTTAACACATAAATTATGGAAATGGATGGTTATTCCTGGAATCATCTACACGACTTTGTTGATCATTGGCATGAACTATTTCGGACAAACATCAAGTTTATTCATTGAATCTATCATCTTAAAAACGGGTCTAAAAGCATTCATTGATAGCTTGAATAGTAATTGGCTTGGGTTTTTTATCACCATGGGTAGCTTCTGGCTTTGGTTTACTTTATTGCTTTTTTACTTTGCCTTATTCAAGTATCTTTTTTTAATATTTTTTGCACCCCTATTTGCTTATTTGCATTTGCGCATTGTCGCGATACAACAATCGATTCCTTTTATTTTGAATAAAAAGGATTACTATAAATTAGTCATGAGGTCGGTGATAGTCAATTTAAACAATATGCTTTGGCAGACAGTGTATCTCATACCCATTGTCCTAGTTTGTACATTGCCTGTTGTAGGCTGGTTTACACCATTGTTTACCATTTTAATGGAAAGCTATTTTCTTGGATTTGCCATGATGGATTTTGGTTTGGCAACAGAAAAACATAATAGAAATTTTGCCGCTGCATATCTAAATAGTCATAAAGGGCTTCCAACAGGAAATGGCATTGTATTTTATCTTTTGCATCTACTTCCTATCATTGGATGGATCACTGCCCCATTTTATGCACTGGTTGCTGCACATTTGAATACCCAAGAAATTAAAGACACCGAATCATGAAAGAAGCACTAGGAAAAGTATTGTTGTTACCTATGTTATTGCATGAGGAAGGTTGGGAAGCCATTCCAAAAGAGGTCAATCAATGGATCAAATCTTGTGATGTATTTTTTGTGGAAAATGAAAAGACAACCAGAAGGTATTTTAAAAAAATATGGAAAGAGATGGTGATTGACAATTACCAATGGTTTACCATACACCAAGTTGAAGAGGCACAGATCAATAATTTTATTCAAATTTTGAAATCAGGAAAAACAATTGGCATAGTCTCCGAAGCAGGCTGTGCGGGGATTGCAGATCCAGGACAATTATTGGTGAGCGCAGCGCAGCAATTAGGTGCGACGGTCAAGCCTTATATGGGACCATCCTCTATCTTATTGTCTTTAATGGCAAGCGGATTTAATGGACAAGGATTTACATTCAATGGCTACCTGCCAATTGATGCGACAGAAAGAAAAAAGAAAATTCAACAATTGGAGCAAATTGTAACTACCAATGGCATTGCGCAGTTGTTTATTGAAACGCCTTACAGAAACAATCAGTTATTAGATGCGATTATTCAATCATGCCAATCAAATACCCAACTCTGTATTGGTGTGGACATCACCGGCCCAACTGAGTCGATCAAAACAGCTACCATACAGTATTGGAAAAATAATAAGCCCGAACTGCATAAGAAATTAGCCATTTTTATCCTAGGGAAATAAGTATTTACCGAAAGTATAGGACGCTTTTTTTGCACTATGATTGTAGATGCAAAATAAATTGATCTTATGGAGGGCGTCCAATCCTATATTTTTTATTTGTTGTTATATTTTGATTGGCTTTTTAGCCTATCAATCTACAAAGCAATACTGGCCAATATTAGATCAAATAACTTTACTGCTCATTGTTTTTGTCAGCTATCTACTTTTATGCATTGCGCATGCATTTAAATATAAAGCAAACTGTATAAGACTATTACCAACACTGATGCTATTAATATGGGGCGCAACTGTTGCACAGTATCACAGTTCAAATTCATTTTTGAGTGAAATGGTCTCAGCCCAATGGGTCATTGAAACCAGAGCATACTTTACATCAAAATTAGACCATGCATTTGCGAATCCTGAATCGAATGCGTTTGCAAAGAGTTTATTGTTTGGTATAAAAACAGAAATGTCTTATACTCTAAAAACAGCTTATCAACAACTTGGCATATTGCATATCATCGCCATCAGCGGTATGCATTTGGATATTTTATTTAAACTATTAGAAAAATGTACCCGTTGGCTACCCAATACAATTTGGGCAAGATGGACAAAATTGATCACCCTACTCCTACTTGTTTGGTCTTATACACTTATCGCACATGCTGGACCCTCTGTGGTTCGAGCAAGTTTGTTTTTTAGTTCGATTTTGATTGGTCGATTTTTTCATCAAAATTTATTTTCCCTTAACACCATCAGTATTGGCATCATGTTAGTATTGCTTTACAATAGTCAAATTATTTCAGGCATTGGACTTCAACTCTCCTATGCCGCTGTGCTAGGGATCCATTTTTTTTATAAGCCGCTATTGCAATTAGTACCCATGGACAACCGATTATTGCATTTAGCTTGGAACAATCTTGCCATCTCCATCGCTGCACAGTTAACCACATTACCCATTGTATTGTATTATTTTCATACAAGCTCAAGTTTATCCATTATTGGTAATTTCCTATTTGTACCCTTAAGCAGCATACTTTTATACGGTTTATTGGTTTTAATGGTCTTGCCTAAAATTGCATTTGTACAGGAAATCATAGCAAAAGGGATTGGTTGGTATATCCAAACAATGAATAAAAGTATTGGACAGCTTTTCCAATTCTTTCAAATGGAGGATCGACAGTATGATATAGGGATTGCTGGGCTTATTTATTATTATTTTTGCCTCTTTGTAGGCTTGTATTGGCTTTTAAATAGGCATCCTAAATCTATACTACTATTGCTATTTGGAACTTGTGTTTATAGTATCATAAAGTTATTCAGTCTTTAACCCATTTTGTGGAAAATACGAGCCGGACAAAAAAGTAGAAGCTCGTACCTTTACATATGGAAAAGAAAATACAATCAGCATTAATCTCTGTTTTTTACAAAGATGGTTTAGAGCCATTGGCTAGAACACTTCACCAACAAAATATCACCATCTATTCTACAGGAGGTACTCAAAAATTTTTAGAAGATTTAGGCATCCCCTGTGTGGCTGTTGAGTCGGTAACTGGTTATCCCTCTATCTTAGGTGGACGTGTAAAAACCTTACACCCTTCTGTTTTTGGAGGTATTTTAGGAAGAAGATACGAGGAGCAAGATCTGCAAGAAATGAAGGATTTCAATATCCCTGCCATTGACCTTGTCATTGTTGATTTATATCCATTTGAAGAAACATTAAGGACTACCACCGAAGAAAAAGCAATTATTGAAAAGATTGATATTGGAGGTCCATCTATGATTAGGGCTGCAGCTAAAAACTTCAGAGACTTAACTGTACTTGCAGCTAAAGACGATTATGCAGTATTGAATAAAATATTGATTGACCAAGCAGGCAGCACAAGCTTGGATCAAAGAAAAGCTTTTGCTGCAAAGGCTTTTGAAGTAGTGATGCATTATGATATTGCGATTAGTAATTATTTTAATCCTGCTACTGGTAAGACCTTACGTTATGGAGAAAACCCACATCAGGTGGCTACTTTCTACGGTGATTTAGACACCTGGTTTACACAATTAAACGGAAAAGAATTATCCTATAATAATTTAGTGGACGTAGACGCTGCCATTGCATTGATCCAAGACTTACCTGCAACAAGTTTTGCAATTATCAAGCATACCAATGTATGTGGTGTGGCGCAAAGAGCAACCGTATTTGCAAGTTGGGAAGCTGCATTGGCTGGCGATCCAGAAAGTGCTTTTGGAGGTGTACTAGTCACCAATGGCACCATCGACATTCCAACAGCAGAAGCCATTCAAGAATTATTTTTTGAAGTATTGATTGCCCCTGCATATGATGCAGCAGCATTGAGTATTTTAACAACTAAGAAAAATAGAATCTTACTTGAAACAAAGCCAGGTGTGCATCTGCACCCAATTCAAAAAAAATCAATCCTTAATGGAAGCCTTGAACAAGGCTTAGATACAGGTAATTATACCAATTGGGAAGAAGTAGGTGCAAGGCCTTGCACAGAAAACGAAAAAGCAGATTTAGTTTTTGGTAACATCATTTGCAAACATTTAAAAAGCAATGCAATTGCTTTAATTAAAAATAAACAACTGGTTGGAAAAGGTTGCGGTCAAACTTCTAGGATCGATGCGCTGAGACAAGCGATTGAAAAAGCGAAGCAATTTAATTTTGATTTAAAAGGGGCTAGTCTTGCATCAGATGCTTTTTTCCCTTTTGATGATTGTGTAAAAATTGCACAAGAAGCGGGCATCGAAGCATTCATTCAACCAGGAGGTTCAGTGAGAGATAAAGATAGTGTGGCCTATTGCCAAGCCAATGGTTTAGCCATGGTGATGACAGGGCTTAGACATTTCAAACACTAAGCTAGCAAAATGGCGAATCAAAATAAAGCCTACTTAGCGTTAACGGTAACAAGTATTGTATGGGGCACCACTTGGGTCGCAAGCAAGATGGGTGTGATGCATATGCCCGCTTTTGAAATGGCAAGTATTCGTCAATTTTTAGGAGGTTCATTGTATGTGGGCTTTTTTTTAATCAAAGGAGAAAAGCTGCCTACCAAAAAACAATTTCTTTGGCTATTGGGTATGTCCCTATTGATGTTTGTCTCCTCTAATGGCATTGCCACTTATGGTTTAAAATTTATCACCAGTGGGCTAGCAGCCTTGATTGCAGCTTTATATCCATTATCCGTTGTATTGATAGAAAGGTATTACTACAAAGCCATTGAAATTAGGCCCAAAACGATCATTGGTTTAGGTCTTGGATTATTAGGCATTGGCTTCATTTTTTACAAAGACAGTTTAACAGTGCATGGAAGCAATTATATTTTAGGCGTTGTGCTATCTTTCTTAGCAATGATCACTTGGAGTATTGGATCCATTATTATCTCAAGGACAAAAATTAAAATCAATGCCTACAATTCAATTGGATGGCAGATGTTGATGAGTGCATTCATGATGGGATTAATCACATTGATTAGCGGAGACTATGTTCCTTTAAATCAAATTCCTGCTATATCCTGGGGCGTCATTGTATATATGGTGATTGGAGGATCTGTTTTTGCATTTATGTCATTCATCTATAGTATGAAACATTTGAATTCATCTATCGCATCCTTATATGCTTATATCAATCCAATCGTCGCAATATGGGTGGGCTCTCTTTTATTAGACGAGCAAATGACATGGAATAATATAGTAGGTTCTATGATTACTTTATTTGGGGTTTACTTAGTCAACAATAGTTTGAAGGATCAAAAGGATCCAGTGCATGCAATTTCAGATGCAGATGGCATGTAACTAAAATGAAGCGAAGGAATGGAGGAAGATTTACTTTTTATGTTTTTCTTTCCAAAGTTGATTGAATGTCTTTGTAGGGAACTGCAAAGGCGATCTTTGTTTAGCCCAACCTTTAAATATTTTGTTGACTACCCAATTTTTAATGGTGGCATTGCCTTGGTTCATTAACAATCGATTCATAGATGCTTGTTTCCAGATCTTCCAAGCAAACTCTTCAGAAAAATTACTTTCACCCGCCACCACTGACTCCCTTCTGTTTTCTAATAAAAGTTCGTGTAAATTAATTTTAACAGGACATACAGCCGTACAGTTGCCACATAAACTAGATGCAAAACTCAAATGTTTGTAATCGTGCATGCCTCTTAAATGAGGTGTGATCACACTTCCAATTGGGCCACTATAAGTGGTTTCATAGGCGTGTCCACCGATATTCTTATAAATTGGGCAGGCGTTTAAACATGCACCGCAGCGGATACAATAAAGTGCTTCTCTGCTTTTTGCATTGGAGAGTAAATTCGTCCTGCCGTTGTCTAATAAAATAACATACATGTCCTCAGGGCCATCTGCTTCATCTGCTTGTTTGGGCCCAGTGATAATACTATTGTAAACAGTTACTTGTTGGCCAGTGCCATAAGTAGATAATAAAGGCCAAAGTAGTCCTAAGTCCGTCACTGAAGGGATTACTTTTTCAATACCCACAATGACAATATGTGTTTTAGGGAAAGCTGCAGAGAGTCTGGCATTTCCTTCGTTTTCAGTTAATGCAATGCCCCCAATATCTGGCAATATAAAATTAGCTCCGGTGACCCCTATTTCTGCTTGCACATATTTCTCTCTTAAATTTCTTCTTGCTACCAAGGTCATTTCTTCTGGGGTCATATTGATATCTGTACCCAATTTTTCAGCAAACAATTTAGCGACATCCTCCTTGCTTTTATGCATAGCAGGCGTCACAATATGATAGGGTGCTTCGCCGTCTAGTTGCTGAATATATTCCCCTAAATCAGTTTCTACCGATTCAACGCCAATAGATTCTAAGTAGGCATTCAAGTGGATCTCCTCGGTCGCCATGCTCTTGCTTTTCACCAAAGTTTTGCATTCTTTTTTCTTGCAGATAGCACCTATAAAATCAAGGGCTTGCTCGCTATCTTCTGCCCAAAACACTTTTGCACCACGCTTTGTGATCTGTTCTTCGAATTGGGTTAAATATAAATCCAAGTGTTCAACCGCCTCCCATTTAATATTTTTTGCTTGAGACCTTACTTTCTCTAAATCGTTGAATTGCATTTTACCCTTTGGAACAACCGCGTTGTACTTGCCAATATTGAAATTAATTTTTTTTCTATGATTGGTGTCAAGTGCTTTCTCGCTACTTTTTTGATCAAATGACTCTGAGTAAATACTTTCCATAGAATTATTTTTTCGCTAAATGTTTTGCAGATGCTTCTAATGCTTCATAAAATTCATCGCCATATTTTCTAATAATCGACTCTTTTAAGAATACATAAGCAGGCACTTTCAATTTAACACCAAGGCTACAAGCCGCTTGACACAAGTCTTCTCTTGGTTCATAGTTCATGTATTCTATCGAAGGATCTGATTTGCTTTGTTGAATTTTAATCGGAAACAGATGGCAGCTGATTGGCTTTTTCCAAGAAATTTTACCATCATTGTATGCTTGCTCAAAAGCACATTTGATGATATTTTTTTCATCCTTATAGCCATAAGCACAAATACCGCCATTGATCGTAGGCGTCACCCAGCCAAATTCTCTATCATATAAATACGGTCCAACAGTTTCAACTTCTTTGATACCCTGCTTGGTCATATAGGGTTTAACAATTTCGTAAAACGCCTTCACGTATTCTTTTTCTTGATTATCCAAAGGAGCGCCTGCATCACCATCTTCACAACAGCCTCCCTTACACTTTGTCAAATCACAAACAAACTGTTCCTCAATTACTTGATCGCTTACTAAAACCTGGTCAATTATTATCATACTAAAAGGTTAGCACAAAGGTATTACTTATTGATTAAGATTTCCAATGAAAGGTCTGCACAAGCTGTTTTAAATCCTGGTACAAAAAATCAATCACTGGTGCTAGTGAATCCGCATTTGGTGTGGTATCAAAATAAAGGGCCCCTCTCAAAAAATGATGACTAGAATCCGTGATAAAGAATTGATAAGGACTTGCCACATCTCCGCCCAAGTGAAAAAATACACCTTGAAGGCCTATTGGATTTTCAAATGCCGAGTCTTCGATAAAACTAGCTTTATTGGAATGGTTATTGGCAAAATTGTAGGCATCACGAACCAATATATCTAATTGGTTTTTTTGAATCGCATTGTAACTAATGTATAATGTCGCATTCAGGGTAGGAAATTGTAGGTTCATCCAGCCTTTTTTTTGCTGATCAACACCCATATAGGCCACATTTTTATCGACGATTGCATAGGATGGGATATCAAAAGTATAAGGCATTTCACGCACTGCACTAGTCAAGTATACTTTTTGGGGTAATGTTAATGCTGGGTAGCCAGTTGCTTTGGGCGTATATCTTGAATTACAAGCAGTAAAGCCAAGTATAAAGAATGCCACTGCAATGAAAAAGATTTTATCCATTTTCCTGACTAATAGAAGTGATAGGTGTGATAATGGATTGAACTTTATGAATTCGATTTTTCTGAATATCTAGCGCAGTAAAACTGAATTGCTTGTATTTAACCACTTGTTGTACTGCCGGAAACTCGCCAGCAAGTTCTAATATCAATCCTGCTACGGTATCACTTTCTCCTTTTACTGCATCAAAGAAATTAGTAGGGATATCTATAAAATTACAGAAATCAATGATAGCGGTTTTACCTTCAATGATATAATGAAAATCATCAATTTTTTTGATCATCGACTCCTCTTCATCAAACTCGTCTTTAATGTCTCCAACGATCTCTTCTAAAATATCTTCTAAAGTAATGATCCCACTTGTTCCACCAAATTCATCCACAACTATAGCAAAGTGAATACGCTTAGATTGAAATTCCTTCAATAAATCTTCGATCATTTTTTGTTCATGTACAAACAACACTGGACGAATTAACTTTTGCCATGCATAAGCAGCTTCTTCTTGTAAATGCGGAATTAAATCCTTGGTATGTATGATACCGACAATCGTATCTAGGTCTTCCTTATATACTGGGAAACGGCTATAATTATGCTCTTTTACACTTTCTAATAATTCATTGTAGGTGATATTGTCTTCTACGCCATATACGTCTAGCCTAGTTTTCATGATTTGACGAACAGTGATATTCCCAAATTTGACAATCCCTTTTAAGATTTTCTTTTCGCTGTCCAAATGGTTAGGAGAAGTCGTTAATTCAATAGCGTGATCTAATTCCTCCATGCTATAAGTATTACCGGTGTCTTTTTGTGCTAATTTTTTTTCGATCAAATTGGTGTACTTCACCATCATACCACTCATTCTCGAAAAAATAAAATAGACTGCTTGAATAACACCACCAAAATCTTGTGCAAATCGAATATTGTTTTGAGTCGCCATTACTTTTGGCATGATTTCACCAAAAAATAAAAGCATCAATGTCACTGCTAAAACTTTAATGATAAACTCGAAACCTGGAATTGGTATTTGATCAAAAATAAAAAGATGATCAATCAAAATATTAGAAACTAGGATGATACAAATATTAATGAAGCTATTTGCGATTAACATAGAAGTCAACAACTTTTTTGGGTCTTCCAATAAGTCTACAATCCTTTTGAGTGGTTTATGATTTTTTGTTTTTAAAACTTGAATGTCCTTATACGACAAAGAAAAAAATGCCACTTCTGATCCAGCAATGGCAAAAGATAAAAAAAGCAAGATAAAAAGTAATAAAAGCAACCCAGCATCTTGTTGCATTTTTGAAACATCAAAATAAGTGGCTGCTAAAAATATAAACTTACTCGAGTGCGCTTCCATGGTGGAAAGTTACTAAAAAATCATTAATGATTTTTGGAAATGCATATTTTGACAATTGCTTAGGCTTTACCCACAAAGCATTTTGAAGCATTTTAGGCATTTTAGATAACTGGATACAAATAAATCTCGCTTCAATAGTTTGATGTGTCAAAACCTGTTTATACAATTGAGGTTGTTTATCGGCACCTATAAATTTCCATTGTTTTTGGGATAAACCAAATTGATGCTTTAAAACAGTACCTAAATAACTGTCAGAAAACACTGGCATGCGATCTTGTTCCAACACATAAAACTGAAACAAACCATTCCACACATCCCCTTCACCTCTTTGTTGCAACATCCAAGTACCGTTATAATTGAAGCAGAAAAAATCAAAATGTCTTTTCTTTTTTGTGATGCGTTTTAGCTTAACTGGTAATTGATTGACTTGATTTACATTAAAGGCCACGCACTTAGAGGACAAATTACAAGCAACGCAATCTGGGTTATTTGGCGTGCAAACTGTGGCCCCAAAATCCATGATAGCTTGATTGTACAAGCCTGGTTGCTTTTTTGCAAGACTTTGATTTGCAAGTGTATTAAAAATTCCAATTCCTTCTTTCGTATCGGTTGGTGTAGAGATACCATGAAATCTTGCAAGCACTCTAAACACATTTCCATCCACAACAGCATAAGGTAAATTGAATGCAAAAGAAGCAATAGCTGCAGCAGTGTAAGGCCCAATTCCTTTTAGTGCAAGAAGCGCATCATAGGTATTTGGAAAAATGCCTTTTGAATGATTGGTGATCTGTCTTGCAGTATGCAATAAATTTCTGCACCTATTATAATAACCCAAGCCTTCCCATAATTTAAAAACTTTCTCGTCCTTTGCTTTTGCTAGATCTTGAATGGTTGGATAAGCTTGAATGAACTTTTCGTAGTAGGCCCAACCTTGGTCTACCCTTGTTTGTTGAAGGATGATCTCACTGAGCCAAATTTTATAAGGGTCTTTTTCCCCTTTCCAAGGCATGGCTCGATGATTGGCAGTTTGATTCCATTGAAGCAGCTGTTGGGTAAAATAGATAGACATTAGACGCAAAATTGCCTAAAAATAGGCAGTTATCCCTTTGTTTATTCAGAAAATAAGCAAGTATTCTGATGGCAATTAATTATATTTATTTTTTTTGGTGTCTGATTTTCAGACGGGCAATA
>CAIZLI010000178.1 GCA_903933765.1 uncultured Bacteroidota bacterium | reverse complement strand
TGACTTTACTGTAGAGGTAGAGCGTTCTATGCGTGTATTGGATGGTTTGATTGCATTGTTCTCTGCTGTGGATGGTGTTGAACCACAATCAGAAACGGTATGGCGTCAAGCAAATCGTTATAAAGTGCCACGTATTGGTTTCGTAAATAAAATGGACCGTGCTGGTGCAGACTTCTTAATGGTGGTAACACAAGTAAGAGAAATGCTAGGTGCAAAAGCGGTGCCATTGCAGTTACCAATTGGTGCTGAAGATGGTTTTAAAGGGGTAGTGGATTTAATTAAAATGAAAGGTATTATCTGGGATGATGCTACAGAAGGTATGACTTATTCTGAGATCCCTGTACCAGATGATATGAAAGAAGATGTTGATTATTGGAGAGCTCAATTAATTGAAGCGGTTGCTGAATATGATGATAAGTTAATGGAGAAATTCTTTGAAAACCCAGATTCAATTTCTGAAGATGAGGTGCACGAAGCCATCCGTAAAGCTTGTATCGATTTAAGTATCGTTCCAATGATGTGTGGATCTTCATTCAAAAATAAAGGAGTACAAACTGCATTAGATGCGGTATGTCGTTATTTACCTTCTCCAGTAGATGTAGATGATACAGAAGGAACAGATCCTGATACAGGAGAAAAAGTTTACCGTAAGCCAAATGCAAAAGAACCATTTGCTGCATTGGCATTCAAAATTATGACAGATCCATTCGTAGGACGTCTTGCGTTCTTCAGATGTTATTCTGGTCACTTAGATGCGGGTTCTTATGTAAGAAACGTACGTAGTGGTAAGAATGAGCGTATCTCTCGTATCATGAAGATGTTTGCGAACAAACAAAACCCAATCGATTTTATCGAAGCAGGTGATATCGCAGCAGCGGTTGGATTTAAAGAGATTAAAACAGGAGATACATTATGTGATGAGAATCACTTAATCGTTCTTGAGAATATGTTTATCCCAGAACCAGTTATCTCTGTTGCTGTTGAGCCAAAAACGCAAGCAGACGTTGATAAAATGGGTATGGCGATTGCAAAATTAGTTGAGGAAGATCCTACCTTAAGAGTAAAGACCGACGAAGACACTGGACAAACCATCTTATCAGGTATGGGTGAATTACACTTAGAGATCATCGTTGACCGTATGCGTCGTGAGTTCAAAGTGGAAATCAACCAAGGTAATCCTCAGGTGGCTTATAAAGAATCATTTGGTACGACAATCGAGCACCGTGAAGTGTTGAAGAAACAATCTGGTGGTCGTGGTAAGTTCGCGGATATCCAATTCTCTATCGGACCTGCAGATGAGGAGTGGTTAGCAGCAAATGCGGATAAAAAAGCATTCCAATTTGTGAATGATTTATTCGGAGGATCTATCCCTAAGGAATTTGTTCCTGCCATCACAAAAGGTTTTGAAACATCTATGACAACTGGAGTTTTAGCTGGTTTCCCAGTGAACAACATGAAAGTTAGAGTATATGATGGATCTTACCATGATGTGGATTCTGATGCAATGTCATTTGAATTATGTGCTAAAGCTGGTTTCAGAACTGCTGGTAAGAAAGCGAAGCCTACATTACTTGAGCCAATCATGAAAGTAGAGGTGGTAACTCCAGATCAGTACATGGGAGATGTAACAGGTGACTTGAACCGTCGTCGTGGTATGTTAGAAGGTATGGACAGCCGCGGAAACTTACAAGTGATCAAGGCGAAAGTGCCATTGAGCGAAATGTTCGGATACGTAACGCAATTGCGTTCATTGAGCTCTGGTCGTGCCACATCAACTATGGAGTTCAGTCATTATAACCCAGCACCAAACAATATTTCTGAGGAAGTGATGGCGAAAAACAAAGGTAAAGTGAAGGATGACGAATAGTTTTTAAGAAGCCTTTAGTATAAATTAAAAGGCTTCCCAAAAAACACGCTAAAGATAAAAAAGACCTCTCTAATAATTAGAGAGGTCTTTCGCTTTTAAAGCAGTAATAATCAATCAATTACACGAATTTTGTGCCTTTTGTTGATCAGTTTTAAAATAATTTGAAAAAAAGTTAAAAAAAACCTTCTATTTCTTGAATATTACGGCACAACCCATTACCTTTGCAACCCCAAGATAATTTGGAAAAATAAGCTATGTCTCAAAGAATTAGAATAAAATTACAATCTTACGATCACAACTTAGTTGATAAGTCAGCTGAGAAGATCGT
>CAIZLI010000177.1 GCA_903933765.1 uncultured Bacteroidota bacterium | reverse complement strand
TTTATGCACGCCGTGAGGAATCAGCGAAAAAATTTGCGGCAGATTACAACTGTGCACACTGGACCACCGAAATGGAAGAAGCTATTGCGCATCCAGATGTAGATATTGTTTGTATCTCTTTACCTAATAATTTACACGAAGCCGCAGTGATGATCTGTTGCAAACATAAAAAAGCGGTGATGACTACTAAGCCACTTGGCCGAAATAGTGCAGAAGCAAAACGCATGTTGATTGCTGTAGAAGAAGCAGGTATCTTCAATGGTTACCTAGAAGATCTTGTGTATACCCCTAAATTTATCAAAGCCAATCAAAGTGTGAAAGAAGGTGCATTGGGTCGCGTATTGTGGGCAAAGTCCCGAGAAACGCATCCTGGCCCACATAGTGAATGGTTTTGGGATATTGAACAAGCAGGTGGTGGATGTATTCTAGATTTAGGTTGTCATTGCGTAGAAATATCAAGATCCTATATTGGTAAGGATATTAAACCCATTGAAGTGATGTGTTGGGCAGATACGCAAGTGAAACCCATAGAAGCCGAAGACCATGCTATTGGCTTAGTGAAATATGAGAACGGCGCGATAGGTCAATTTGAAGTGAGTTGGACTTTTAGGGGTGGATTAGATTTAAGAGACGAAGTCATGGGTACAGAAGGAACTATTTGGATCAATAGTTTTTTAAGAACTGGCTTTGAAATGTTCACTACCGGAAAAGGGGGTGACTATATAGCAGAAAAAGCAGAAAGCGATAGAGGTTGGTTGTTTCCTGTAGGAGATGAATTGAATGAACTTGGATACAACCATATGTTCATGGATATGTTCAACTCCATTGAAAAAGGTGTAGCACCAAAAGAAACATTTTACGATGGTTATGTGGTGAATTGTATTTTAGATGCAGCCTACAAATCGGCTAAATCAAAATTATGGGAACCTGTTCAATTGGATATCTGGAGAGGCAAGACTGGTTTGACTAAGGAAAGTCATTTAGTTGAATACGATGCCGATCATTATTTGGTAAAAGAAGAGATGACCCATTATGGTGCAAAGAAATTAATTCTTAAGCACAAGACCACTGGTAAAATAACAGAACAAACAATCAATTAATATATTGATGATTGCTAATTTATGGCTAAAAAAAATGCACTCTCCCCTTATTTAAAACAGTTACTTGAAAAAGGTGACTTGCAATACCAGACCGGCATATCAGTTGATTGTGTGATCTTTGGCTTTCATGAACAGAAATTAAAAATTCTTCTGTTAAATTTGGAAACAGTAGATAAATGGGCGCTACCAGGAGGATTTATCAAAAAATCTGAACCCATTGAAGAAGCAGCTTATAGAGTGCTGAAAGAAAGAACAGGCGTTCAGCATATTTTTTTACAACAGTTTCATGTATTTGGAGATCCTGACCGTTCTGATGCGAGTATCCATCAAAAAAGATACCTTAATTATGGCGTTAAAATTCCCAAAGACAACTGGCTTTTACAAAGGTTTATCACCATTGGATTTTATGCATTGATTGATTTTTCTGACGAAAAAATAAAAGAGGTGGTTTCAGATGAAACTACTGCATGGATTGATATCAATAAGTTAAGTCACTTAATGATGGACCATGAGGCGATTGTGTTAAAAGCCCTGGAAGCACTCAGGTCTCAGCTTGCCTACTTACCTATTGGCAGAAACCTGATGCCAAAAAAATTCACGATGCCTGAATTGCAAAAATTATATGAAACAATTTTAGATCGCAAATTAGATCGTCGAAATTTTCAACGAAAAATGTTAGGGTTTGATATTTTGAATAAATTAAGTGAGATCCGAAAAGGAGGCGCGCACAAAGCTCCATTCCTGTATTCCTTTAATGATAAGAAATACCAAAAAGCACTTAAAGATGGCTTGTATGGTAGCTGGTAAATTGACAGAATGAATTTCCCTTACTTTACCCAATTCACTTTAACCGCTTTTACATCTCTTGAATTTGGCCCAACCATGATTTGGAAATCACCTGACTCCCAATCAAATTTAAGATCTGAATTATAAAATTTAAGTAAGTCAGTTGTGATTTCAAAAACCACTTCCTTGGTTTCACCTGCTGCTAATTCAATTTTTTCGAACCCTTTTAATTCCTTGACAGGTCTTGTAATAGTTCCAACCTCATCTCTTATATACAATTGAACCACTTCTTTGCCTGCGTATTTCCCTGTGTTCTTCACTGGTATGGTTACTTTTAATTTTTGGTTGCCCTTTAATTGATTTAATGATACCTGCATAGCACCATACTCAAAACTAGTATAGCTTAATCCAAAACCAAATGGATATAAAGGCTCATTTGAAACATCTATATAATTGGATTGAAATTTAGAGAACCATTTTCCAGTCAATGGACGACCCGTGTTTTTATGATTGTAATACAAAGGGATTTGTCCAACATTCTGAGGGAAACTCATACTTAATTTACCTGAAGGATTTACTTTTCCTAAAAGCGCATCTGCAATAGCATCTCCCGCTTCTGATCCTGCAAACCATACATCTAAAATGGCAGGTACATTTTCATTTTCCCAATTCAATGTCAATGGACGACCATTGAACAATACCAATACAACTGGCTTACCTGTTGCAACCAAGGCCTTTAATAATCGCTTTTGTGCTTCTGGAATATCGATATTAGATTTCGAGGCACTCTCTCCACTACTTTCTGCGCCTTCCCCTAAAGCAGCCACAATCACATCTGCATCCGCACTAATCGACAAAGCCTCTTGAATCATTACCTCAGCAGATCGATTATCACGTGCAATATCTTTTTCAAATAATGTTTGGCGTTTTTGCAATTCAAGATCATCTTCTAAATTTGACCCTACTGCATAGACCACTTTTCCATTATTACCAACCGCATCTGTAAGTCCTTTTAATAGACTAATGGATTTTGAATTATCTGCACCCACACTCCATGTCCCTGTCATATTTTCTTTCGCATTCGCAAGAGGTCCCACTAAGGCGATTTTTTTTCCAGCGGCAATTGGCAAAACATTGTTGTTCTTTAACAATACAAAACTTTGTGCTGCAATCCTTCTTGCTTCAGCTCTGTTAGCGGCCGTAAAAACTTCTGTGGCAGATCTTTGTTCGTTACAATACCTGTATGGATCATCAAATAAACCTAATTGATATTTTGAAATTAATATACGCTCACATGCTTTATTGATTTGCGCTAAAGTCA
>CAIZLI010000176.1 GCA_903933765.1 uncultured Bacteroidota bacterium | reverse complement strand
TTAAAAAGAACTGGTTGGATATAATTCATTTCATAAATCGCAAAAGGGCATAAAAGAATAGTGCCAATTGCAAAAAGTACAAGTAAAAAACTATTATTCGAAATCCCAATTGGTTTTTTACGAACAAATACATGGTAAGTGCCAAAACATACTCCAGCACCTATCATCCATAAATCACCTGTCGCAATTTTAAAATGCAGCAAAGTATTAAGATCACCTTTACTCAATAAAACTAAAATACCCATAATGCCTAATACAATCCCTGCGATACTTTTCCAATTCAATTTTTCTTGCACCAGCCATGCTGCAAGTAAAGTAGCAACAATTGGATGAATGGTTGATCCAAACAATGCCATATTAATAGCAGTGGTATAATGTCCTGCTTGATAGATCATGGTATTGTATAATGCCACACCCACTAATGCCATCCAGAAAAAATAACTAAAATTAGCCTTGAATAAATGTTTTTCTTTTCTGAAATTATTAATTGCAAAAGGAAGCATGGTAATGGTTGCAATAGACCATCTAAAAAATGCAAGACTAATTGGGCCAGCCAATTGAATTGCATACCTAGAAACAATAAAATTTCCTGACCATATGACACATGCAATGATGGCAAGTATCGTACCTATTTGAACCTCTTTGTTGTAATGTCTTTTCAAAATTGGTCCATATTAATGATGTGCAAATTCAGTCGTATAATCTCCTTTGATACGTTCAATAGGAGGATTAAAATAGCCAAATTTTAAATCAGGAAATTCTTCTCTAATTAATTCCATCATTTGTTTTACGCCCATGATCTCGCCTGGTTCTGTCACACCAATTTTTCCTAGGTACCAATCTGGGTCAATATTGAAATTACGCCACTGAATCATTTTTAATCCAGTGTCTTTGATCAATTGTCTAAGTGCTTCGTATTCTGCAACCGTATCGGTCATACCAGGGAAAACAAAATAATTGATGCTTGTCCATTTGCCTGCGGCAGACATGACTTTCAAACTTTCAACGATATCTTGGAAAGTGTAATTATTTGGTCGATAATAGGCATTGTAAATTTCAGGTCGAGCAGAATTGGTGCTGACTCTTAAACTATCTAAACCAACAGCAGCTAGTGCAGCTACTGCGACAGGATTAGAACCATTTGAATTGATATTGATACTGCCTTTATCGGTATGTTTTCTGATTTCAATAATGGCTTCTTTGATGGTCTCCCACATTAACAAAGGTTCACCTTCACAACCTTGGCCAAAACTTACAATTGGGTATGGTGCCGACATTAAATGCGGAACAGTATATTCTACTACTTCGGCAGCAGTTGGTTTAAATGATAAACGTTCTTGGTTAGAAACAATTTCTTCCTCGATTGGTTGGAAGGAAATACAACCAATGCAATTTGCATTACAAGCAGGTGAAATAGGAATGGGGCATTCCCATCTTCCCATCGCAAAATTTCTTGCTGCTGGACAATGATAGGTCATACAACAGTTTTGCATCAGGTGTTGTACCAATCTATTCTCACCATATGTTTTTAATAAATGTGCTGCACCATAGTCAATCGTTTCTTGGTCATAGCCTTCACAATCCTGGCGAATATCTTGTTCAATTCTTACGGCAGGCACATAGTTCACACCATCTAACCAACCCACAGCGGTATAACAAAATAAAGGCAACAATGGTGCTTCAGGTAAAGACTCATAAGCTGCAATATATAATCCAGTATGTGCAGGAGGGATGAAAGCAGCTACAGCCCATCCTTTTTCACATAAACGCATTTCACCACTTTCTACATCAATGCCAATACCTCTTCTGCCAGGTAATTCATACAAGCTTCCACCTTCGGGTAAAGGAATCCAGTCTTCTTCTGGAATTGGATAGGCGTCCCATCCAGCCCTGCCAACCACATACAAGGTTTCATCTTCAAAGATGTTGCCTTCGCCGTCTGAATACAATAAATAAGGGGACTCGGTTAATGCCATAATTAGTTGTTTTTAGCAAGATGCTCCGCGCAAAAAGCATTGAATTCGTTTTTGATCGTTTCGGTCACAGGCTCGTTGATTTGTTTTTGGATCAATTTATTGTTCTTGAAATCGATTGTAATATAATCGTCTTTAATCAGCATATTGTTGATTTCGGCCCATGGGTATAATTTTTTAGGAAAAGTATTCACCAAGACACCAGCAGGGTCTACTGCTAATTCATATGGAAATTTCACTTGACGCTCAAAAAGCGCTGCAATAAGGAAGACGCCAGCTATCAACAAAGCATTGGGTAGTAAAAACCATCCCCAAGAGGCAAACACCAAACCTAATCGGTAATAAGGCAGGCCTCCTTTTATTTTCTGATAGACGCAAAATATCCACCAACTAGCCACCGAAGTCATGATGGCAATTAAAAGGGCAGGACTAGGATATAAGCCAGCATAGAGTGCATATGAAAGCGCCATTAAGGTGATCAGAAGCATCAATTGACTGACACGGTCTACGTTCTTAAAATCGGGGCTTTTGCAAACAATGATATAGTCAAAAAGGCGCATAATTGAAGTTTATGAGATGCGTAAAATTTGATGCAATTTAAGGCCATTTAGTTAACTTTGCGGTATGAAGAAAACACATCTTATTTTATTGGTCTTAATTGCTGCAGCAATTGTAGTGTTAATAAGCTATACAGGCGATTTAAGTAGCTATGAAACAGTTGCTTCTGCAAAGCAAAAAGAAGGGAAATATGTGAATTTGATCGTAAAAATGGATAAATCTGTGCCAGTTCAATACGATCCAGTAAAAGATCCTAATCTCTTAAAATTTAATGTAGAAGATAGCTTGGGGGGTAAAATTGCAGTGGTTTATCGAAATACCATGCCCACAGATATGGAAAAGTCTGAACGATTGGTGTTGAAAGGACGTGTTCAGGGGGATGCATTTGAATGTAGTGCAATCGTGATGAAATGCCCTTCTAAATACAAGGACAATCCAGATGCAATGAAAGCGCAACCGGTAACCATTACCAACTAATCAAAAT